>JAGWQH010000014.1 GCA_028870115.1 Candidatus Methylomirabilota bacterium | reverse complement strand
GCCGACGCCCGCTTCAAGGCATCAATGATCACCAACAGTTCCATCAGGTTCTCGTTGACGGGTCGGCAGGTGGGCTGGATCACGAAGACGTCGGCACCCCTGACATTCTCGAAGATCTGGACCAGGATCTCGTCGTCAGCGAAGCGCGATACCTCGACATCACCCAGTGGAACGTCAAGGTAATCCGCAATCTCTTGCGACAAGGCCGGATTGGCATTACCAGAGAAAAGGATTAACCGATCAGCCATCAGACGTTCTCCGAATAGCGCATAGTTCCTCCTCCCCCTCTACACTCGATGACGGCCCGCCACCTGCTGGCTGGGGGGCGAGGACTCGAACCTCGATGTGCAGATCCAAAGTCTGCCGGATTACCCTTATCCGACCCCCCAAGTAGAGGCGTAACGAATCTCGCCCCTACTGCTCCGACGCGAACAGAGGGTTCCTCTCCAAGGTGCGGCAGGCAACCGCAGCAATTCCGTTCTCGACTAAACTCGACGCGACCCGCTTGGCCATCTCGGCCTCTCGCATAATGCCAAAGACAGTTGGCCCGCTCCCGCTGACCAAGACCGGGCTTGCGCCCAACAGCAATAACCGTTGTTTGAGGTTAGCGACTGGCGGATAGGCCTCGAGCACCACATCTTCCAGCCGGTTGAAGCAGTGCGAAAGCGCAGCCTCTTCCTGGCCGGACTCAACCAAATCTCGCATTATAAACCCGGCTTCCTCGGATGTCAACGGTAATCGCAGCCGACGGTAGACTGACGCCGTAGAGATTTCCATTCCGGGATTGGCAATCACGAGCCATCGTGGCGTCAGCGCAACCAGCTCTTCTACCCGCTCCCCTCGCCCCCGTACAAAGGCAGCCCCCCGACAAAAAAAAAGGGGGACATCGGAACCCAACTCAGACCCGAGGCATGTCAACTCCTCGCGAGGCCACCCGAGGTCGTACAACAGGTTCAGCCCCCACAGGGTCGCCGCGGCGTTACTCGATCCCCCTCCCATCCCTCCGGCAATAGGGATATGCTTCTCGATCCGAATGCTCACCCCGCCGTGTACACCACTGTATCGCAGCAGCAGATCGGCCGCCCGATAACACAGATTATCAGGCCCGGGCGGAACTTTGGGATCTCTGGCCCGGATCGTAATCCCGCTCGTGCGGCGTTCCAGGATGATGGTATCGCACAGCTCGGTCAGCACCACGATCGAGCAGATCTCGTGGTACCCATCGTCACGCCGCCCAAGAACCTCTAGAAAGAGATTAACCTTGGAAGGAGAAGCCAGCGTGACCTGCTTCATATCTCAAGGGAATCTGAGCGATGGGGGCACACCTATATCCAGGTTCACCACCTGCGCCCCTTGGGCCGGCTGCGGGATTTGAAATAACTCACGAGGCAACTCAGGATTCATTTTATAGGACCGGTACGAGACCTCCACCGTCACCTGCTTCACAGGCTCCTCCAAGACGAGCACGCGCACCCCGTGAGCCGTAGGAGCGTACCGAAATCTCAAACGCAGTGATTGTCGGTCATACAACTCCCCTTTTAGAAGGCTCAGATCGTCATCGGCGAACCAGAGGCGCTGCGTGAATGGCGATTCCTGTTCTCGTAGCAGATACGCGCGATCGTTGTCCGGGCCATATAGTTCTGCCTTCTCGATCTGAATAGCAAGGGGTGGTAAGCCGAGCAGCAATCGCACCAGATGAGCCGGCACCACGCGGAATCCCGTAATCGCAGCCACGTTATCAGGCGTCGCACTCCCTTCGGCAAATATATTCTGCAGCAGCGCATGCGCAATCAGTCGTCGTCCGTCGCTCACGATAACCGATGACGTGAACCCGCCCCAGCCGATGCTCTCTAGTCGAATCAGGTCGGGTCGCTCGATGGCGACCACCTCTTGACGAAACTCTTGTGCTCCCCCCCGGCGCACTGTGAGGTCGAGCATGGCTTGCAAACCTGTGACTGTAGCCTCGCGCTCCTGTATGGTGCGGAGAATCTGCTGTGCAACTGGTCGCGAAGGGCGCAAAAGGTCCTTTCCCTCCGGAACGAGTTCAAGACCGTACGCACACCCACTGAGCGCTATTCCCGTTATGAGCGCCACGTATCGCAGAGATGGACGACCGGTCATCCACCTTCCCGAGAGAGTACGTTTCGGGCCTTTCTGAGCTTGTGCTGTACTGCCTCGTTGGCACCATCGATGGCAAGGGATCGTTCCCACTCCCTGATCGCCTCAGGGACCATCTGCTTTCTGAAATACACATCTCCGAGGTGTTCAAAGATGGTGGGGTCCGCCTTCTTGGAGAGTTCCGCGGCGCGCTTCAGTTCTACCAGGGCTTCGTCCACCATTCCCTTCTTATAGTAGGCCCAGCCCAGACTGTCTACGAACGCCCCGTTATCAGGCTCAAGCTCTAAAGCCTTCTTGACTAAAGCGACCGACTCATCGAGCCTGATCCCCTCGTCGGCGAACATGTAGCCCAGGTAGTTGTACGCATCAGCATTCCTGGGATCGACAACCAAAAGCTTGCGAAAGATCGTTTCGGCCTTGTCAATTTGATGACTCCGCTCAAAGGCCGAGCCGAGTTGATAGAGGTAGGCGGCATTGCTCGGTTCCAGCCCGAGCGCGCGCTCAAGTTGCGCGATGGCCTGAGCATAGCTCTTTTGTTGAAAATAGATCAGACCCAGCAGGTACGGAATGGTGCCCTCGTTCGGCCTGAGGGTTCCCGCCGTAGAGAGCAGATCACTGGCCTCGGCATACCGTTCCTTCTGGCTGAGGATGTACCCGCGGTGGAACAGCGAGTCCGGATAGCGTGGACTGTCCTTGGGAATCTGCGCCAACTCTTCAAGGGCCTCATCGAGGCGCTTATCATCCTCAAGGGTCAGCCCCAGATAGTAACGAACCTCATAATTGCTCGGTTCCTGTCGGAGGATGTCTCGAAAGGCTCGAATGGCCTCGCCATACACCTTCTTCTCATAGTAGATGAACCCAATCCGCAGCTTAAATGAGCTGTTGTTCGGCTCTTGATCGAGCAGCCGCCGATACTCGACAAGCGCGGCGTCAAGGTCTTTCTGTCTCAAGAGCAACTGAGCCAAACGCTCTCGAAGCTCGTCATTCCTAAGATCATCTTTGAGCGCACGTTGGTACAGCTCCCTGGCCTCGTCTAATCTCCCCTGCGCTTCAAGACTCATCCCGAGCGCCGCCAACGCGGGATCAAACTCTGAGTCGCGTTCCAGGATCTCCCGAAAGACCTGGCTCGCCTGCTCCGACTGTCCCTCCTCCAGGTAGAGACGACCCAGGTTATAGCGGATAACCAGCGAGCCCGGATCAACGTCCAGCGCTTTCCGGTACACTGCAATCGCCTCCTGCGCTCTCCTGGCCTCTCCATAGAGGGCCGCGAGTTGCAGGTACGTCTCGGTCCGAGCGGGGTCCAGATCGACCGCCTCACGGAGGTACCGTTCGGCGGCCGGAAGGTTATGCAGGCTCTGATAGACAGCAGCCAAGAGCAGGTGAGTTTGAAGATTCTTCGAATCAAGGGCAAGCGCATCCTCTCCCGTGTTGATCGCACCTCGAAAGTCGCCCCGCTTCATATACAGGGAGGCCAGGTGATTGTGCATGACGACAGATCGAGGGTCGACCTGCAGTGCGGCCTTTTGCCACTTGATCGCTGTCTGATAGTCCCGTATTTGCTCCGCCAGCAGGCTTCTTATGAATCGATAGTAGGCCTCGGCCTTGCCTTCTTCCCTCTCGGTCGCTTCGGGCACAGAAACGACGGCAGCTATGGGTGCGCTAAGCCGTATCGCAGGCTCAGGCTCAACCGTCTGCGCGGCCACGCACCCTTGACCGAACACGGCCAGCCCCAATAATCCGCAGAGACATTGTCGGGCCCATCGTGATTTACTCATACCCACCCAACTCCTCATACATTCCTGCACTGGTCGGTGACTATGACTGCCCCGCCATTGCCGATGCGAGCCTAGCAGGTCCGGAGGTTAGAGTCAACGCCGAACCCCTCGGGCTAGATCGCTTGTGCGCGCAGCCGCCGATGATCGCCAGCAGCGATTCCCGGCCCTCCTCAGACTTCGCGGAAAACGGGATAATCACCCGAGGATCGCTCACGCCTAAGGCTTGGGTGACGTCGCAAATCTGCGCGTGCCGGCCTGTCCGCCGAAGCTTATCGATCTTGGTAAGAACGGGAACCCAATCGAGAGAGAGCTCATCCAGTAACCGTTTCATCTGCAGGTCCCTCTCCGTGACCCCTTGTCGCGCATCAAGAAGTACCACAACTACTCTGAGGTTGCGACTTGCGGCAAGGTACCCCTCGACCAGTGGTCCCCACGCCCGCCGAATCGAGTCAGGCGCCTTTGCATAGCCGTAGCCAGGAAGATCAACCAGATAAAAGTCCTGGTTGACCAGAAAAAAATTGAGAAGTTGTGTTCGGCCCGGTACGGCGCTAACGCGGGCAAGCCCACGGCGACGCAGCAGACAGTTAATCAACGAGGACTTACCGACATTGGAGCGGCCTACGACTGCGATCTCCGCTCGTTGCTCGTGCGGAAGTTGGGCAAGCGACGCTACGCTTGTAATGAACTCGGCAGAGAGGATTTTCATGGCGCCAGTATAGCATAGCTTTGCCTATCGTTGCTACCGTCAGAAGCGCGTCAAGATGTCCAGTTGCTGTTTTTGGGGCTTGACAAACTCATTGCAGAAGGCTATAAACTACCGCAATCGCCTCACTACCGTGAGAGGCTCTATTAGAGAAACAGATCGTTACGGCTTCTTGAATTCTTGCCAGCTTTAGGCTTACAACCCTGACAGGAGGTCAAGATGGACCATCGATGCTCCCGAAAGCTCCTGTGGGTGGCGGTCGCTATCACACTGAGTGCATCGCTTTTTGCCCCCACTTTAGCCTTGTCTTCCGACGAGCCGACCCGTGGCAATGGCCTCGCCGCGACCCCGCCGCCGAGCCACCCTGACAATTTTCTTACAGCCGCTGTTGTTTCATCTCCGAGCACTCAGAGCGTCCAGCCCCAGGACGCAGCTCTTACCGAAACGCTTCGTAAACCAAGTGAAGATGAGGGGGTCCTGCGAAATGGGTTGGCCCATTCTTCCAGGGGGATGCAAGCATTAACGGCAGGGGATCGAGTCAAGGCTCAGGAAGAGTTGGAGATCTCAAAGGGCATTCTGTCGAAGATCTCAGGGGTGGCGACCTCAGATGGCCTTCGCCTCCAACTTATCGAAGAAACAGCTCTCCTCAAGGCGGCACTATCTGCCGCTTCTCCAGGCCAAGACGCAGATAGCGTGGTAGACGAACAGGAAGAGGAGCGCGAAGCCGATACGGAGGCGGCCCCTGACCTTGTCGTTCCCGAAGAAGCGCCGAGGCTGTCATCTCCTGGCGGCGAGATCGTTTCGATGCCCGAACTGGACGTGAGCAACTTTGACGTACCGATCGTACTCAACGAGCAAGTCAAGGCTTACATCGAGTATTACCAAACTCGAAAGTGGGGCGTGATGAACCGGGCCTTCGAGCGGGCAGGCCGGTACCTGCCGATGATGCGCAGGATTTTTCGGAATCAAGGCCTTCCACTGGAGCTCATCAATCTGCCCTATATCGAAAGCTCCTTCAACTACCGGGCATACTCCAGGGCGAAAGCCTCCGGAATCTGGCAGTTTATTAAACCGACCGGGAATCGGTACGGGATGAGAGTGAATCACTGGCTTGACGAGAGGCGGGATCCGGAAAAGGCCACCCTCGGGGCTGCCGCCTACCTGAAAGAGCTGTACGGGATGTTTCACTCCTGGCCGCTGGCGCTGGCCGCATACAACGCAGGCGAGCAGCGGATTCAGCGGGCCATCGAACAGCAGGGAACTACCGATTTTTGGTCGTTAAGGCTTCCAAGGGAAACCCAACTGTTTGTCCCGGCTTTCATGGCTATCACCATTATTGCCAAAGACCCTAATCGGTACGGATTTGATGCACCGGTTGAGGAGCCCTGGGAGCTAGAGCGGGTGACCGTGCCCGGAGCCATTGAGCTGCGGTCCGTCGCCCGGGCGGTGGGCGTTTCGCCCGATGCGATCCGTAATCTCAATCCAGCCATCATGCGTGGGGTAACCCCTGCGGCTACCGCTGGGCATGAGATCTATCTACCGCGTGGCACGAAGGAGACCCTCTTGGCCAACCTGGATAAGCTGCCTCGATCCCCTTCCCGTCTGGCAGTTCAGGTCGCAGGCCGGTGGCATCGGGTGAAAAGAAAGGAGACCCTAGGATCGATCGCATCGCAGTATCGAATGACAGCCGCCGGACTCGCCAGCCTGAATGGGGTAAAGGTTGGCGATAGATTGAAGGTGGGGGCGCTGCTTCGATTGCCGCCAGTCCAACGATCGAGTGAGCGGGCCATGACCCTTGCTCATGCCACCCGTTCTCGAACTGTCGCACCGCGAGTCTCTGAGGTCACTCCACCCGCCAGCTCCACCGTCCACATCGTCAAGCCTGGTGATACGCTCTTTGGGATCGCCAAGGCCTACGCCGTCACGCCTGAGGAACTCCGACGGTGGAACAATACCGATCTGAAAGGCCAGGCGAAGATCAGACCTGGACAGTCATTACAGGTAGGCGCGCAGGCCGCGAAAAACAACCGTAAAGTCAGCATCGCGGGCACTCTCACAACCCCCGCCATGTACTACCAGGTAAAAAGAGGTGACACCCTTTGGGGGATTGCCAGAATCCACGATGTTACGCCGGATCAACTCTACCGTTGGAATGCTCTCGGTCGTCAGACCAAGCTCCAGGTTGGTCAGAAACTGATGATCCACCTTAGTGAGAGCTAACGAGACTTCACTCTCTTACCTGACTTCTTCCGGCCCTTTTAACGCCATAGCGCGAGACCCAGTGCGCCATGAGAGCGTGGGTAGTAGAGGCCATTCGTGCCACCAGGCGGCGCCGACCGGCGTTTTCAGTTCGTCGTAGGTATTACCTTAATTGCTGCAAGCTTCCTGGTTTATCCGGCCTATTTGGCGGTCCCGTTTCTCCCACTTTCCAATACGATGAAGCTAAGCATCGCTCTCCTCGTTTCGCTTGTGAGTTGGGGGACCTTTTGTATCGGCTCCTACCTGAGTGGGCGAGAAGGGTATGAATGGCTCAAGCAACGCCTGCGTCGCTGAGCCATATCGTGCAAATCGACACACCGGACGCAGCCGGAAGGAGAACCGTTGGCTGCGGACTACCCTGTGCGAGCCGAGCTGGCCAGCCACCTAGGCTACGCTCAATTATAATGGCCACAAAGGAGCGGAACGGATGCCCCCGACGCGCGTCATTATCGACACCGATCCTGGCATAGACGATGCGCTGGCGCTGATGCTTGCCTTCGCCTCGCCGGAGTTGTCGGTTGAGGCGATCACGACGGTGGCCGGTAATGTCACGATAGCGCAGACGGCGCGGAACGCCTGCCTGCTGCTTGACGTGATACATCCGCACTCACGACCCCCTGTGGCGGTAGGCGCCGCGCATCCCTTGAGCAAGCCAGTCTGCACGGCCCAGGATTATCATGGTGAGGACGGCCTGGGAGATCTCTCCCATTTGACAACTGAGGAAGGGATGCCCAGATACCCCGAGCCGCAACAACTTCTCGCACCCCAATCCGCCTCGACTCTCATGGCCGAATTCATCAGTGCCGCTCCGGGGGAGATGGTCCTGATCTGCATTGGACCGCTGACCAACCTGGCGATGGCCATCCAGGCAGCCCCGACAGAGATAGCCAAGGTCAAAGAGATCATCATCATGGGCGGCGCGATCCAGGTATCGGGCAACGTGACACCTGGGGCGGAGTTTAATCTGCACACCGATCCCGATGCCGCCAGGCTCGTGTTCACCTCCGGCCTGCCGATCACTCTCGTCCCCTTGGATGTTACACAGCAGGTCATGCTCACGGCGGAGTTGATCGACGTCGTAGTCCGACATATCGACAGTCGTGTGACCCAGTTCGTCCGCGATATCACTGAGCGACTGTTTGGCGTTGAACAAGCGCGGACGGGGTGTGCTGCAATCCCGCTCCATGATCCGCTCGCCGTCGGTATCGTAATCGATCCATCGCTCGTGACACGTCGGCCATTTCACGTCGAGGTGGAGCTGGGAGACGGCCCAGCTCAAGGGATGACGATTGCCGACAGGCGCCAGATCAGGGAGGAATGGAAGCAGCCACCGAACCTTCAGGTGTGTACGGAGGTGGACGCCGGACGGTTCATAGCCCTTTTCTTGGAGCGGATATGCCGGCCGACCGGCTGAGCGGACAGGTTGTCGTGATCGGTAGCGCGAACCTTGATGTGACCGTGGCGGTCTCCAGACTACCGCGAGAGGGAGAGACGATCCTCGGCGGAGAACTGCTTCTTTCGAACGGTGGTAAAGGAGCGAACCAAGCCGTCGCAGCGCGTAGGGCCGGAGCCGAGGTCCGGTTTCTCGCAAAGCTTGGACGCGATCCTTTCGGTGACCGGATCTACCGAGATCTCACTGCTGCGGGGCTGCCGGCCGATGGTCTGCTCTGGGATGAGTCGGCCTCAACGGGCGTCGCCCTGATTGTTGTTGATCGGTACGGACGGAATCAGATCGCCGTGTCGCCCGGCAGCAATCAGTTGCTCCTGCCGACAGTCATTGCGCAGCACGAGTCTTTCCTGACCCATGGGACTGTCATGCTTGTGCAGCTTGAGATCCCGATCGTCACCGTCGAGCGGGCACTACAGTTCGCCAAGACCCACGGAATGACGACAATCCTGAATCCGGCGCCCGCTGCCCCTTTATCGGACGATCTTCTCCGTCACACCGACCTGCTGACACCGAACGAGACCGAGGCCGAAGCGTTGACGGGGATCACGGTTTCCGACCTGTCCAGCGCTGCGGCAGCAGCCAAGGCGCTGCTTGTACGTGGCCCTCACGTCGTTATCGTGACGCTTGGAAGTCAAGGAGCGCTGTTGTGCACAGCCTCGGTTGTACAACATCTGCCGGCTATCCCGGTCGAGGCTGTCGATACAACCGCCGCTGGTGACGCGTTCAATGGCGCACTGGCCGCAGCCTTAGCGGGGAAATCTCGGGCCGATCTGCTTCACACAGACCGATTGCGGTTATTAGAGGACGCCGTACGCTTTGCCAACGCCGCCGGGGCTCTCGCCGCGACCAAGCGCGGCGCGCAAGACTCGCTGCCCACCAAGGCCGAGATCGAAAGGCTGCTGGCAGGACAACTTGTATCATAGCGGCACGAGAGGCAGATAAACGGATATGGCGGTTGGCTCAAACATGGACGAACGGGGGCCAGGAGCAGTGAGACTATGGCTGCGGGAAGGCGATAATGATGGAATCTAGCGACAGAACCCGGTATTCCTCGTTGTTGCGGTAAAAATAGTGCCCTTCCACGCCTTCGGAGGCTTCCTCGAAGGCGACAATCGCTTCGAGGGGGGGCATCTCCCGGAAGGAATTGGACCCTTCGTCGAAACCGTCGCCGGCCATTACGACCTGGCCGTATCTGATGGAGGCGCCACGCGGGCAGTGAACCGTCAGGCTGTCCGGCGGTTCCCGAAGCATCCTGACCACCAGATTGATGCCATAGACCTTGAACGGTGAGCATGAAGCCGACCTGTTGTTCATGTGATACTATATAACATAATGGGTAGTCTGAGGGAAGCAGAAAATGGCGCGGATTTCACGTCGTCCATCCTCGTCACAGAGCGAACGGATCGAGGAGGATTGAGGTAATATGCCACGCGAGATTTCGGCAGGGGTAATCCTGTTCAGGCGCGCACCGGAGCCGCACTACCTGCTTCTTCATTACGAGTCAGGCCACTGGGACTTCCCCAAGGGCCACATCGAACCCGGCGAAGATGCGCAACAAACAGCCAGGCGCGAGTTGAAGGAGGAGACCGGGATCTCCGAGATCTGCTTTGTAGACGGCTATAAACAGACGCTCCGATATTTTTTCCGCCAGAAAGGGATCGGAATCTTTAAGATCGTCATCTACTTCCTCGCCGAAACGGATCAGTCCGAGGTCAGCCTTTCTCATGAACATATCGGTTTCGACTGGCTTCCATATGACCTCGCTATGAGACGGTTGACCTTCAAGAACTCCCAAGATCTCCTGACGAAGGCCCATAACGACCTGCAATAACCCCATCCGCGATCCTGGGCGATCAGTGACCCGCCGGCCAGGGGGGGAAACAGGGCGAGGAGATCGCCGTCTTTTAGCGGAGTGTCCGAGTCAGCGTGGATACCGTTGACGAGGAGCATTGTGGGATATGGCTTCGGGATGTCAAGCTGGTCAATCACCTGCCCGATCGTCACGCCATCGGGACAATCCATGATGGCTGTGCGGCCCTGCGTCCCTTTCGGCAAGTACTTGGCGAGCGTCCCGTACAGCGATACTTCGACTTTCATGGATGTGATATAGAGTAGAGGCGGTTTGTGAGCCGTCCCTACGTTAAACCCTGCCGGCCTTGTGGATCGCTCGCAGCACAGTTCCCCACCGGACGGTAGCCTGCGCCAGATGGTCCGGCTTCAAGGTAAAGCTGGTCCTGGTCCGGATCATGTTATGGAGGATTCCAGCGTCCTCGAACGTCCCCACTAGTATCGCGCCTACGAGTTGATCGCCATCGAAGACCAGCTTACGGTAGATTCGCTTCCGGTCATCGCGGACCTCCCGAATCTGATACCGTTCGCCGGGCTGTGAATTCCATGCACCAATCGACGCCACCGGCGTCTGCAGAACCGAGGTCACATTCATCGCCATCGATCCCTCGCAAGGTGTAGCGACCCCGGCCATATTCAGCCCGGCAATCTTTCCCTGGTTCAGCGCTTCAGGCCAGATGGCGTTCACGACTCGCTCGCCGCTGAACATATCCACCGTCTCCGCGACGTCGCCGGCCGCATAGACCCCGTCCAGACTGGTTCGCTGGTAGGCATCCACCACCAGCCCGCGGTTCATTTTCACGCCGGTCCCGCTGAGAAAGTCGAGGTTGGGTGCGACGCCCGCGGCCATCACCAGGAGTTGGCACGGGAAGACCTCCCCGCTTTCAACCCTCACGCCGGTGATCCGGCCGTTCTTACCCAGCAACTCGGTCGCCCTGACGCCGCACTTCACTGTCACTCCGGCTGACCGAAGTTCATCTTCCACCATTGCGGCGGAGACTGCGTCGGCCATGGCCGGCATCATGTGCGGCATCTGTTCGATGACGGTCGTCTTCAACCCGCGGCGGGCAAACGCATCAACCACCTGGATCCCGATCAGGCCGGCGCCGATCACGACAGCCTCTTTCGCACTGGGGATCGCCGCGTCGATCTGTTTGGCATCGACGTTGGTGATGCAGGTGTAGACGCCCTGGAGATTCGCCCACGGAATCGGTGGCATAACGGCGTGAGAGCCCGACGCCACCAGTAAGTTGTCGTAGGCCAGGTTCTCACCGTTGCTCAGCACGATGCGGCGCGCGTTAGGATCGACGGAGAGGGCGGCAACTCTCATCACGCCCCGCACCTTCATCCGGTCAAAGTACCCATCATCGCGCATCTGCATCCCGTCGTAGCCAACCTCGCGGGAGATGAAATGCGTGAGGCCGACCCGCGAGTAGAGCGGCATCGGCTCCTTCGAGACGACCGTGATCGGACAGTTCTTGTCCACTCGCCGGATCGCTTCGACGGCTGCCAAGCCTGCCGCACTCGCTCCGATGATTACTTGATGAAGTTTACCCATGCTGGTTATCCGACAGCGGGAAATGTCTTAAATCGCACTATGTTGAAAGCAAGCCTTCCACTACCCCGGAAGCGTTCTGAGATATCCCTCTGTAGTGCTGTACGGAATGCTTCAAGAAGGCACCCAATGTCATGCCGCTCAGGGGCGCAAACGGAGTGAGCGTCTCTTGCAGCGGCCGGTTAGGTTTACTTTCATGTCAATGCGGGCTGCTTAAAATGCAGCTTCCAAAATCGGTCGTACTCGATCCCAAATCTCGGCGAGGCCAGCTGCACCTCCAACAAGCGTAGCGATTTCCTGGAGTAATGGCCCAATAGCGGCGAGACGACGACGCCCCTTCGGCGCGGTTGCCTCACTCGCTAGTACGCTAAGGATGTCTACAATCTTCGCCTTTGTGTCGGCGATCAGTGCACTGCTGTTTAGTACGGCCTGAGACAACTCCAGGATTGCGGTCGCTAGCTGGGGGTCCCCTGAGTGCCTCAGAACAGTCACTGCTGAGTCCACCGTCTCGATTGACCCGGTATTGACGACCCCGATCGTACTCCGGTCGATCTTGATGTTGTTCAACGTCACCCCTCCGATAGTCACGCTCTTCCGCTCCGGGAATCTCGGACCAAGCCCAGGTAGCCCAACAATCATGCCCATGTAGTCGGTCAGGTAGTTCATCTGGCGCTCAAGCATTTCGTTCTGCATGGTGATCAACTGGACGTGCTTGAGATTGCAGTCAAGACAGAGCGGCACCTGGGCATTCTCGGGACCGACTAGATACAAGGCTGGTTTCGAGCATTGACGGCACTTCATGTCACGACCTATCGAACCTAACTACTGAGCACGCGGGCCAGGATATCCCGGTCCTCGGAGCGCATTGCGTGTGACGATGCTGCCGCTTAGGGCACTAAGCGCCCCGGGAATCTTCGGACACCGTTGATGAACAGCGTCACTTGGTCGAACGGGGTGAGCGCTGTCTTTAGGCCGTCGAGCAGCGCGATATTCCGGTCATTCACCAGGACCTCGACATCCTGCTGGAGCTTTTCCCCCTCAAACACAAACTCCTGGAATGTGGGGCTCATGACCCGCCTCAGCGCTTCCAGGAGCTGCCCCACCGTGCCGGCATCGA
Source organism: Candidatus Methylomirabilota bacterium (assembly GCA_028870115.1). Lineage (NCBI taxonomy): Bacteria > Methylomirabilota (SeqCode) > Candidatus Methylomirabilota bacterium. Next base: position 16,003 of record JAGWQH010000014.1, on the reverse strand, counting down.
TCCCAAACGATGTCTTTCCTGCGACCTGCCGGATGGCACCAACGAATCTGACTTCGGGCATAAAGAACAGGGGGTAGAGGTCAGGAGTTGGGGGCTAGAGAAAGCGCCCTCAGCTTCTCAGGGGTCGGGACCCCTTCCGGAGTCCAGCCGCGAAGCGTGTAGTACTCGGGGAGCATCTCGCCAAGGCGGGCCACCTTTCCCTTGGCCGGTCCCGCTGGAATCGGCTCTTCCAGAATGCGACGAGGCAGGGTGTCGTCTTTGGCGCTGAGGCCGGCCCTGAGGTTAAAGAGCCGCTCGAGGTTCCAGATCCGCTCGCCGATCTTGATGACTTCGTCTACTGTATAACCGGAATCCGTCGCCAGCTCCAACATCGCGTGTAGATCAGCGGGCCCCAGGGCGAACGTTGTAAACAGACAGGTGCCGGTCGAATCGACGAAGGCGGTAGCGTCCTGGGACGCCTTGGCCAGCGCCGCTTTCCCCTCGGTGGCAAACGGATCTACCTTCCGCGGAACACCGAACACCTCGGCCGAGATGGTGTAGCCGCGCAGGTGACAGGCGCCCCGGTTGGAGGTAGCATACCCGAGGGCCATCCCCTGCGCCCCTCGCCCATCGTAGGCGGCGAACGCCTGCCGCTTCACCCCCATGAACAGTTCGGAATGGTCATACCGCTCGGCGAGCCGTGCACCGCCCAGTGCCAGAATAGCGCCGAACCCCTCTCCCCTACCCAGCTTCTCCGTCATTTCCACCAGCGCGTCTGCGTCGCCAAAACGAAGCGGGCGGCCGATGTCACGCTCCGGGATGTAGCCGGCCTCGAACAGCTCCATGGCGGTGGCGATGGCCACCCCCGCCTCGATGGTGTCCATCCCCAGCTCATTGCACAGGTAGCCGGCCCTGGTAACCGCCGCCAGGTCGCTGACACCGGTCATGGCGCCAAGGCCCCAGACAGTCTCATATTCCGGCCCTTCGCCAGACCCCCTGAACTTTCCAGCCTTGACCTTGGTGACTCGCGCGCAGGCGATGGTACACGCAAAACAGCCCTTGTTCCGGATCAGGATCTCATCACGAATGGTCTCGCCGCTGATCCGGTCGGCGCCGGCAAACTGGCCGAACTGAAAGTTGTTGGTCGGCATGAAGCCGTGGGCATTGATGACACTCACGATCCCTGGCGTACCGTACATCGGCAGGCCTTCTCCCGAACCCGGTTCTGCCTGAAGCTTCGCCACTGCCTGCAGGCACGCCCGCATGAACGCATGGGGATGTGCGACCTTGACCGACCGGGTGCCCCGGAAGACTATCGCCTTGAGGTTTTTCGATCCCATCACCGCGCCCACCCCGGAGCGCCCTGCAGCCCGGTGCTTGTCGTTCATCACGGCGGCGGTGAGGCTCAGCGTCTCGCCCGCCGGCCCGATGCTGCAGATTTTAGCCTCGGCGTTGGTAGCTGCTCGAAGGGCGTCCTCAGTCTTGTGCGTAGACGTCCCCCAGACCTGAACGGCATCCCGAATCTCCACTCGATCATTGTTGATCCAGAGGTAGACCGGATGGGGCGCTTTCCCCTCCACAATCACCAGGTCGTAGCCGGCGTACTTCATCTCCGCACCGACGTACCCACCTGAGTTGGAGCAGGCGATGGCGCCGGTTAGCGGCGACTTAGTCACCACCATATATCGGCCTCCGGTCGGGGCGTTCGTGCCGGTGAGCGGGCCGGTGGCGAGAATCAGTTTGTTGGCCGGTCCAAGCGGATCGAGTGTCGGGTCGATCTCATCGTACAGGATCTTCGTCGCCAGGCCACGACCGCCGATGTAGGACCTGGCGAGATGCCCATCCAGCGGTTCCTTTGCCACACTGCCGCTGCTCAAATTGACCCTGAGGATCGTCCCGGTCCAGCCCATTAGCTTGCCGCCTCCTGTAATGCCTCTTTCAGCCGGAGGGCCGTGGCGGCCTGCTTGGCCTTGGGACCCGCGTCCTCGTCGGTAAAGAGCAACGCCTTTGGCGTGCAGAACTTCACACACTCCGGATCGCCGTCGATCGAGAGACAGAGATCGCACTTCTCGGCCTTGCCGTGGTCCGCATACAACTCTATCGCCCCAAACGGACAGGCCAGAACGCACATCTTGCAGCCGACGCATTTGTCGTCGACGACGTAGTACGCCATGTAGTCGTCGTTGCGAAGGATGGCGGTGGTGGGGCAGATCTTCGCGCACCAGGCCTCGGTGCATTGGGTGCAGGCGGTGGGGATGTAGACCGCTTCTTCAAGGAAGATGCTGACCTTAATGCGCGATCGGCTGGTATTAAACTCGCCGTAGTGCTTTATCGAGCAGGCGAGTTCACAAGCCCGGCAGGCGGTACACCGTTCGGGGATGATGCTGAGGACCTTCGCCACCATAACCTCCATCATGTCCGATCAGTTATCGGTCCTTTTTACACTTCTAACCCGACGCTATCATCGCTGTCAAGGGGATTTAGGGGGGCGGAATCGAAGCCAGTGCCTAAAGATCTGGGAGGTCGGAAGAATAAGTCCTATGCGTATCGGTCTACCGGGGGGTTGGAACCTGGAGCTACAGTTTATCCCAACCAGATCAACAACTTTGTGAGATACCGCATGGCGAACATAGATGCCAGCAGCATGGCCATCCCTACAATGAGATTGAGGTTGCGCCACTTTTCAGGTTGCATCTTTTCCTCACTTACGCCAACGACCGTCGGCACATCTAGACTGCTCAGGTTCCGCCAAATCCAATGGTCACCTTACCCTTCTCGACAATGACAGGGACATCGCGTGAGCCTTTCGAAGCCTCCAACATCTGCGCCAGAGCCTTGGGGTCTTTCTGTACATTGAGGTAGGTGAACGGGACGTTCCGCTTGGCGTAGTCCTCACGGGCTGCCGAGGTGTAGGGTCAGGTATCCTTCCCGTATATGACGACTGATGCCTCCATCTGCCTCCTCCACTTTCTGAATTCCGTCTGATGTCAGCGCGTTAGACCCGCGTCATGAATCTGTCGGCCTCTGTGGTTAACCGCTCGTAGGCGAGCTTAATGTCGCGGATCTGCGGATAGAGCTCCTGGATCTTCTCGTGGGGGAGCGGGATGATCCGGCTCAGTTCGGTCAGCCGCTCCCCAACCAGCCTGGCCTGCCTGAGGATCTCAAGCTTCTTTTTGGCAAGCGGAATCAGCGTCGTCCCCTCCAGAAGAGCAAGCATCCCGTCCTCATCTTGCGCCCGGCACAACTCGTCCAACTGCTGCGCCTGGGTCTCGGTGAGGCCCGCTTCCCTCAAGGCCTGCAACGCCTTCATTCGGTCGATTCGATAGCGGATATCGAGCATCATCTCTCCTTAGACACGCGCTAGGGTCATTTGCTAAGCTTAACCATACCATACCTTGCGCCTCAGTGCCAACGCTTAAACGCAGGGGGTGAAGGCCTTTATCTGCGATCTAGTCTCGACAAGCAACCGGGTCAAACAGATTGTCATCGGGATCGAAAAGTAGAGACAATCGTGATCACCCCAGCCAAAGATGCTACAACAGCGTCAGAACCCCGGCGCCACCGAACCGGCTTTGTTTTAGAAGCTGGAGGGCCTGATTCGCCTGTTCAAGGGGAAAGGTGTCGACTTCCGTTCGGATCGGGATCTCCACGGCCAAATGCAGGAGGTCGCGCACATCCTGCCTAGTGCTGTTAGCCACGCTCCGGACAGTCCGCTCTTGGTACAGTAGCGCATAGTCAAGCTCCGGGATCGGGCTCATCGTGATGCCGGCGAGTGAGATCGTACCCCCTTTCCTCAGGACCCGGAGCGCCTGCGGTATCAACCGGCCGACAGGCGCAAAGATGACCGCGCTATCCAGTAACCTTGGCGGGTCATCCTCGGCCCGGCCCGCCCAATCGGCGCCTAGCTGCCTGGCCAGGGCGCGATGCGCCTCACTCCTGGTAAAGACATAGACCTCGCATCCCCAATGGACCGCAACCTGGATCGCGATGTGAGCCGAGCCGCCGAACCCATACAGGCCAAGGCGCTCGCCTGGTCTGATCTCGCTCAGTCGCAGGGCGCGGAAGCCGATGACCCCCGCGCATAGAAGGGGGGCCACATGATCCGCCGAGATGCCGGTCGGGAGCGGGTACGCAAACGTCTCTTGCGCGACCACGAACTCCGCATACCCCCCATTCACGTGGTAGCCCGTGAAGCGGGCGGTGTCACAGAGGTTTTCCTGATTTCGCCGGCAGAAGGCGCATTGGCCACAGGTGGTATACAGCCATGGCACGCCCAGCCGATCACCTGCTCGAAAGCGCGTCACGCCCTTTCCGACCTGGTCGACAACGCCAACGATCTGGTGTCCCGGAACAATTGGGAGCGTGGGAAGTGGGAGATCGCCTTCGATAATGTGCAGGTCTGTCCGGCAGAGGCCACAGGCCTGGACGCGTAGGCGGAGTTCGCCTGGTCCAGCAATCGGCGCTGGCAGCTCGACCAGCTCGAGTGGATGGTCTTCAATCGGGTGCGCACTATTTAAACACAGCGCCCGCATATACGCTTCCTCCGTACGAACTGAACACGACACCCAATATAGTATTGCTGAAAGCTTGTCAACGTCTTTTGCGAAAGGGTTAGCGCTCGAAGCCCATCGATCCATGATCTTCCGCACCGCGGCACCCGAACCTCCTGCTGCTCGCTATTTGCTGTGCGGAGTCGAGGACTCACGCCAGACCTTCGCGCGCTATCGCGCCCTCTGCCGGGCCGAGCGCGAGTACCTGTGACCTGGCGCCAAAACTGTGGTATTGTAGCTTCGACTTGTTAATACCCCCGACGGAAAAAAGCGACTCATTAAACATTTGGGAGAGAAAGCGAAAAGCTCATGAGTGAACACGAGGAGATCTTGCCGGGACATGGACTGCACGTTGAGAAGATGCCGGGGCATTGGCTGCTGGCACAGATGGGAAAGCGGGTATTGCGTCCCGGCGGCCTGGAATTGACCCGTCGGATGCTGGATGCGCTCAATGTCGGGCCGACGGATAGAGTGATCGAATTTGCGCCAGGACTGGGCGTAACGGCACAACTGGTGTTAATCAAATCCCCGTCCAGCTATACGGCGGTAGAAGCCGACGCTGACGCCGCGAAGCGGGTACAGGGCTATCTGTCTGGCGACAATCAGCGGTGCGTTGTAGGGCAGGCCGAACAATCAGGTCTGCCGGACAGCAGCGCCACGGTGGTGTACTGCGAAGCGATGTTGAGCATGAAACCGCCGGAGAATAAGGCCAGGATCATTCAGGAGGCCAAGCGCTTGCTGGCGCCAGGTGGGCGTTGTGGCATCCATGAATTATCTTTAGTACCGGATGATATCGATCATGCGACAAGAGACGCCATCAACCGAGCGCTCTCGCAGTCCATTCATGTGGGGGTACGTCCATTGACCGTGGCGGAATGGAAGGTGCTGCTGCAACACGAAGGTTTGATCATCAAGGCGCAGGCCACCGCCCCGATGCACCTGCTCGAACCATCCCAGATGATCCGGAATGAAGGGGTGGCGGGGATGGCGCGGATCGCCTGGAATGTGCTGCGAAATCCGGCGGCGCGCCAGAGGATACACGCAATGCGGCGCGTATTCCGTCAGTACGATCGCAACCTTGCGGCCCTGATGCTGGTTGCCGAAAAGGGGAATTGACGACGCCAGGGATCAGGAAGCCTGGGCCTTGACCGCTTCTTCCGGAAGCAGGCGGTGCGCTTGCAACTGAAGCGTCGAGACCTCGATCTTTCCCCCTTGGGCGACGAAGATCACACGGGACTTGGGAAGCCAGAACTTTTCCACCTCGACGTACTCATCAGTGAAGACGGTACTTTTCCCGAGCACACCCTTTTCGTCGAACTGAAAGACGGCCACCTGCTTGGGTAAGAAGCCATGAGACGTCGGGACGTACTCTAAGACGTTGAGGCTCAACCATCCTTTTTCGGTCTTCTGGTTGACCTGGAGGATTTGTCGATCCTTGATGCGGTACATCGATGAGAAACGGTCGCCTTTCTTGACCAGGCGTCCCAGTGGATGCTGATCCTCAGGGCCGAAGGCAACCGGCGCCTCCTCGTGCTTGTGTATTTCCGTTTTCAGTCGATGGTTGACAAGCGACTTCAGGATCCCGCCAGCCCAGTCTGCCGCCTCGCGGTCTTGAAGCCCAACCTCTACCTTTCCGGAAGGCAAAACCGTTAGTTTCCCACTCGACCTTTTTCCATCATGGTCCACCTCGATTTTCGCCTCAAAGCCCGGGAAGCGGTCCCATACGACAACGCGCTGGCGGGCCTCCTCCAGGAGAGCACGGGCCTCAGGATCGTCGCGAATCTCCTGGGCGTTCAGGGGATCGCCTGCCAAGGCGAGAAGAAGAAAGGCAAAAGACAGGCTGGGGATCCAGCGTGGCCGTCTCTTCATAGGTTCCTACCTCCTTTTCAGCCGAGAAACAATAAAATAAAGGGTTCGGGTGAAGTGTAGGCCAGGCGAGCCCCCGCGTCAAGCTATCCTCCAACGCCGATTTATCCGTCATTGCGAGCACCCGAATGGTGCGCGGCAATCTCAGCGTTTTTGAGGATGCGAAGAACGGTTGACAGCAGGAACCAATGTTACCCCGGATGCAGGATGGGGTGGAACCTTCGGACAGCCCTTACCCGGCTATCTCGTGCTGCACCATTCGCCGCCCGTTGTTGCCTGCCGATTATGCTTCTCCCGTAGAAGCGAACGTTGCCGCCATGCAATAACTCCACTAAAGAGGCCCGAAGCCTATTGACTTTTCACCGGATTCCGGCTAGGTTCAGCCCGGCATTGCGTAGTGGTTGTACACAGAGGAGAGGCCCATGACGTACGCTTATTTCAAGGGGCAGTTCGTTCCGCTTGATCAAGCCAAGGTCAGCATCCAGAACAATACCTTCCAGTACGGGACCGGTATCTTCGAGGGGATTCGAGCCTACTGGAACCCGGATGAGCGACAACTCTATGTCTTCCGTCTGGTGGAACATTACGTCCGGCTGTTCAGGAACTGTCGAGTCCTGAAGCTCAATATCGGGAAGGACACAAAGGAGCTGTCGGAGATCACCCTGGAACTGCTCAGGCGCAACCACCCCGAAACCGACACCTATATCCGGCCGATCGCCTATGTCGATTCAGATGGGATCGGCCCGAAGTTCATCGGCTATTCCACCGGTTTCGCTATGTACACACTGCCGCTGGGCGAGTACATTAACGTCTCAAGCGGGATCAAGGTGGGCTTCTCTTCCTGGCGTCGGATTCACGATAATACTATCCCGGCCCGCTGCAAGGTTACCGGCGGCTATGTCAACTCAGCCCTGGCCAAAACCGAGGCCCTCGAACACGGCTACGATGAGGCGATCTTCCTCACCGAAGCGGGCTTTATCTCTGAAGGGTCGGCGGAGAATATCTTTCTTGTCAGGGAGGGGAGGTTGATCACGCCGGCCCTGTCTGAGGATATCCTGGAAGGAATCACACGCGACACGGTGATCGAGTTGGCACGGGAAGAGTTAGGCATTGAAACGATCGAGCGGCCCATTGGCAGGACGGAGCTGTACGTTGCCGATGAGGCGTTTCTGTGCGGAACGGGCGCCCAGGTCTCGCCCATGATCGAAGCGGATAAACGGCCGCTGGGCACCGGCAGGATAGGGCCGATCACCGAGAAGATTCAAGCCCTCTATTTCGACGTGGTTAAGGGAAAGCGGAAGAAGTACGTACACTGGCTAACGCCAGTCTATTAAATACAGGGGACAGGGATTGGGGTATAGTTAAGCTTCAGCCGTCTCTTCGTTACCTTCAATAAGATTTTACCAACTGCTTACGAAAGTATTCGATAGTCAGCGTCAGCCCTTCTTCGATCTGCACCTTCGGCTCCCAGCCAAGTTTCTCTCGCGCCAGGCCGATATCCGGCTGACGAACACGGGGGTCATCCAGCGGTAACGGACGGAACTCAATAGTCGATCGGCCATCGATCGACCTCAAGACCATGTGGGCAAGGTCGAGAACCGTAAACTCTTTCGGATTCCCGATGTTGACCGGGTTGACCTCGTCCGACATCAACAGGCAGTACAGCCCCTCGACCAGATCGGAGACATAACAGAAGCTTCGGGTCTGTGATCCGTCGCCATACACTGTCAGGGGCTCGCCGCGCAGCGCCTGGCTGATGAAATTGGACACGACCCGGCCATCGTTCGGCCGCATCCGAGGTCCATATGTATTGAAGATCCGAGCGATCCTCGTATTAAGCCCGTGGTATCGATGATAGGCCATCGTCATCGCCTCGGCGAACCGCTTCGCCTCATCGTACACCCCACGTGGACCGACCGGATTCACGTTGCCCCAGTATTCCTCCCGCTGGGGGTGAATAGCAGGATCGCCGTAGACCTCTGAAGTCGACGCCAGCAGGAAGCGGGCGCCTTTGGCCTTGGCCAGACCCAGGGCTTTATGGGTCCCAAGGGAGCCCACCTTCAACGTCTGGATCGGGAGGCGCTGGTAATCGATGGGACTGGCTGGAGAGGCGAAATGGAGCACATAGTCCAGCGGACCGTCGATGTACAGGTACTCGGTGACATCCAGCTTGATGAAGCGGAACGCATCGTGCCTGATCAGGTGGGCGACATTGTCCACTAAACCGGTGATCAGGTTGTCCAGGCAGATGACCTCATGCCCTTTCTCGATCAATCGGTCGCACAGATGGGAGCCCAGAAACCCGGCCCCGCCCGTAATCAGTATGCGAGACATGGAACCCCTTTCATCGCCCGATCCCCAGGTATTCGAACCCCACGGCCTTCATCTGTTGGCGATCGAACAGGTTCCGGCCGTCCAGCATCAGGGGTCGCCGCATGAGGCTCTTGACTCGTGTCAGATCAGCGTTGGTAAACTCTTTCCACTCCGTTGCCACGATCAACGCATCAGCGCCGGAAGCCGCCTCGTAAGGGTCCGGGCAGCAGATGAGTGACGGAAGTTGCTGCCGTGCTCTTTCCATCGCCTTCGGGTCGTACGCTTTGACAGTCGCGCCTTCGGCCAGGAGCCGCGTGATGAGAGTAAGTGAAGGGGAATACCGCACATCGTCTGTATCCGGCTTGAACGCGAGCCCCCAGACGCCGATGATCTTTTCCTTCAGGATCCAGAGCTGATCTTTCAGTTTCTTAATAGCCTGCGCGATCCTCGACTGGTTGATACGATCAACCTCCTGTAACAGGCGAAAATCGTACCCGCACTTCTCCGCAATCTTGACAAATGCTTGAAGATCTTTCGGGAAGCAAAACCCTCCAAAACCGAGCCCTGCGTTTAAGAAGCTGCGTCCGATCCGCCGGTCGAGCCCCATTCCCTCCGCCACCAACTCCACATCAGCGCCGACCAGCTCACAGAGATCCGCTACGCTATTAATAAAGGAGATCTTTGTGGCCAGAAACGAGTTCGAGGCGTGCTTGATCAACTCGGCGCTCTTGATGTCCGTGACCAGGAATGGAACGGCTCCGTTTTCCGCGCAGCTGTTGTGGATCGGGCAGGGGAACGCGCGGTTTACGATCGGCTCATACAGCTCTCTGAGCAGCCGCTCCGCCCGAGGGTGCTCAACCCCCACCACGATTCTATCGGGGTGCAGGAAATCCTCGACGGCGGAACCTTCACGAAGAAATTCCGGGTTAGAGGCGACGTCGAACCGTACGCCTTCACCCCCTTTATAGACTTTGAGCGTCTTCTCAATCCACATTCCGGTCTGAACCGGCACCGTACTCTTCTCCACCACCAGCTTGTAGGCAGACGACAGTTCCCCGATTCGCCGCGTTACCTGCTCCACCGCTGAGAGGTCCGCATCTCCATCCTCCAGTGGGGGCGTACCCACGCAGATGAAGATCACTGTTGCAGCTTCGATCCCTTCCTTGAGGTCGGTGGTGAAGGACAGGCGACCCTCCTGTCGGTTGCGCATGATCAGGCGATCAAGGCCAGGCTCAAAAATAGGCATCTGGCCCTGCTTCAGGATCGCGATCTTCTCCCGGTCGTCATCTACACAGACCACGCGGTGGCCGATCTCCGCGAGGCACGCCCCGGTGACAAGGCCGACGTACCCTGTTCCTACGATGCAGATCTCCACCAGCCCTACCTCCCCCTGGTGTCCGGTGATGCGGATACGGTCTCGGCGTAACGTTGCAGGTCCGCATCCACCATCATCTCGATCAACTCGCGAAAGCTGACCTCCGGTTGCCAACCCATCACCCGCTTCGCCTTCGACGCATCCCCCTGCAGCAGGTTGACCTCGGCAGGTCGTTTCAGCGCAGGATCTTCCCTAACGTACTCCCGCCAATCAAGTCCCACTCTCGCGAACGCAATCTGCGCGAGTTCCCGGACTGAATGGGTCTCGCCCGTAGCGATGATGTAGTCATCGGGGCTCTCTTGTTGCAGCATCAACCACATCGCCTTCACATAGTCGCCGGCATAGCCCCAGTCGCGATGGGCCTCGATGTTGCCGAGGCGTAGCTCGGTCGCCAGGCCGTGCTTGATCCGCGCGACGCCATCGGTCACCTTCCGAGCGACAAACTCCCTGCCCCGTCGAGGGGACTCGTGGTTGAACAGGATACCCGAACAAGCAAAGAGCCCGTAACGTTCCCGGTAGTTGACTGTGATCCAATGACCGTAGAGCTTGGCCACGCCGTATGGACTTCTCGGATAGAACGGCGTCCGCTCGTGCTGCGGCACCTCCTGAGCCTTGCCGAACATCTCGCCCGTGCTGGCCTGATAGAACCGGATTCCGGCATCCACCAGGCGAATGGCCTCCAAGAGGCGGGTCACACCAACAGCGGTACACTCGGCCGTGAGAACTGCCTGTTCCCAGGAGGTTGGGACGAATGACTGCGAGGCGAGGTTGTAGATCTCGTGAGGCCGGACCTCTCGGATGAGATGGATCAACGACTCCTGGTCGAGCAGGTCCGCCGGTTGCAGGGTGATCCGATCGAGTATGTGCGCGATCCGGTCAAGCGGTTTGGTGTTCACACATCGCACCATCCCGACCACCGTGTATCCCCGCTGGAGGAGATACTCAGCCAGGTAAGAGCCGTCCTGGCCCGTAACACCGGTGATTAACGCCCGTCGCGCGGTCATGAGGGTTTTCTCGCGAGCCCTCTGACCTCCTGGGCCCGCCCCTTGGGACAGACCAGTACGCCGTCCTTGGACGCCACGACAATCATCTCCGACAGCCCAACTATTGCCACCCTCGGCCCGTTCGAGACAATGATCGACTTGGTCGTGTCCAGAGACTGCACATCACCCACGATCACATTGCCGCCTTCGTCTACGGGCTGCACTCGCGCCAACGCATCCCATGCCCCCAGATCGTCCCAGGCGAAATCGGCCCTAACCATCGCAACCCTCTCCCCCATCCGCTCCAACACTCCATAGTCTACTGACTGCTTTTGAAATGCGCTGTACTCACGGACCAGCACCTCTTGTACCCCCCAGGCTTCGCGGATACGACGAAGACCTGCCCACACATCTCGCAAATACTGCGCAAGCAGGCTCTGGATCGCGCTATTCCGCCAGAGAAAGATCCCGCTGTTCCAGTAGTGACACCCGTCTGTCACCAGGCGCTCGGCTGTCTGCCGATCCGGTTTCTCCATAAATCGATGGACGCAGAAAGCACCCGGAGACTCGGTAAGCGATTCGCCGACCTCCAGATATCCGTACCCGGTCTCTGGCCTGGTAGGAGGGATGCCGAGTGTCACCACCCAGTCCGGGTGTAAGGCGAGCAATTTGATTGCCTGCTGCAGGACTGTCACAAACGCCTCGCCGTCCGGGACGTAGTGATCAGCCGGCAGGACGATCATGATCGCTTCGGGGTCAAGTCGCTCGAGATGCAGCGAGGCCAAGCCGATGGCTGCCGCGGTGTCCCTGCCCTGCGGCTCAAGCATGAGATTAGCAGCGGGGAGCTGCGGGAGTTGCTCTTGGACGAGATCGGCGTGTGTACGGCCAACCACCACGGCAATCTGCGCCCATGGCAACAGAAGTCGCACCCGCCGGGCCGTCGCCTGAAGGAGCGACTCGTTCCCGATTAAACGAAGGAAGGCCTTGGGTTGCGCTTCAGTGCTGACCGGCCAGAAGCGCTCACCCCTCCCTCCGGCGAGCACCACCGCGAAGACGGAGGGAGCGACACATGTTTCACCCCTACCCGCCGCTCCGGCCATAGTCGTCCTGAAGTCGGACAATGTCATCTTCCCCGAGGTAGAGGCCGCTTTGAATTTCAATGATGATAAGGAGGTGCGGTCCGGGGTTCTCAATCCGGTGAGCCGCTCCTACCGGCACAAACGTCGATTCCTGTGCATGAACGAACGAGATTCGATCCCCGATGCTCACCTTAGCCGTTCCGGCCACGACAATCCAATGCTCGCTCCGATGAGCGTGTCGCTGCAGACTGAGACGCTGCCCCGAATTGACCTCAATTCGCTTGACCTTATACCCTTCCCCCTCTTCGAGGACCGTCCAGCGTCCCCAGGGACGTGTTTCGGTCAGCGCTGTGTACATGTGATCTCTCTGTGTTGCGCTTATGGCTGGTGGTAACTTGTCCACATCGACCGCAGCTCTGATGGTGATAGACCGGACGCCGAGCTGCAGGTACGGAGCGCTAAGCTCTAAGTCCGGTTTCCAGGTCAAGGGGATTTCATCATTTGGAACCCGGAATCCAGACCGCATGGCGTGACGCGGTGGTAAGGATGATGCCTTTAAGAGACGAAGAGGATTGTACGAGAGGAAATAAGCGCTGTCAATTATGAACTTACAGCACCACGTGGCCGACGCCCCCGCTCTTGGCGTCGGCCACGCAGGCCTTTAGTGGCCAGACAGCGCCACTGTCTGTGTTGCCATAGCCGCCCGCATCTGCGCTATCTCCGCTCGGAGGCTCTCCTGCTCTGCTTTCAGCGCCGCCAACTCCTGCTGATGCTCCGCCTTCAACGCTTGCACCTCATTGAGCAGCAGCGGGATCAGTTGCGGGTAGTCCACCCCCAACACGTCTCCCATAGCGGTGTGGGTCACCAGTTCAGGGTAGACCGTGGCCACCTCTTCAGCGATCAGGCCGTACTTGCGCTGCCCGGCCGGGTCGTCCTTATAGCGGAAGCTGACCGGGCGAAGCTGAAACAGTCCCCGACTGGATGCCCCCAAGGTGTCGATGTCGCGCTTATAGCGGGCCGAGGACGTGGAGGTGCCCAACCGGCCACTGCTGTCGATAACCACCGCCGTGCCCCCCGGCACGACCGCGCCGAAGACCCCCGCGATGTAGGCGCTGGACTGCTCCGAGGGCTCCCCCAGGCGCAGGGTGTTCGATTCGGCGCCCGGGCTAGGAGGCCCGAAAGAGCCCAAGTAGAGGTTGTGGCTGCCGCCGGTCAGGTTCGCGCCGCTTTGGGGGCCCACCGCGATATTGCGATCCCCGGTGCTGTTGGACAGCGCACCGCGGCCGAGGGCGACGTTACTTTTGCCCGTGATGTTGTTGAGGAGCGCGTTCCAGCCGAGGGCGAAATTGCCGTCGCCGGTGGTGTTGTTGAGGAGCGCGAATGTGCCGACGGCGGTGTTGTGGTCGGCGGTGGTGTGGAAGAGCGCGGCCGCGCCAACGGCGGTGTTGAAGGTGCCGATGGTGTTGGCGAGAAGCGCCAAGTAGCCAACGGCGGTGTTGGCGCCGCCGTGGGTGGTAGCGGCGAGCGCGGCCGCGCCAACGGCGGTGTTGCCGTTGCCGTCGATGGTGGAGTTAAGCGCGTCCGCGCCGACGGCGGTGTTGGCGCCGCCGGTGGTGGTGGAGGCGAGCGCCGCGGCGCCATAGGCGGTGTTGGCGCTGCCGCTGAGGCTGCCGCTCGTCAGGGCGCCCGTGCCCCCCCCGGTGTTGTTGCTACCGTCGCTATTGTCATTACCCGCCGGGTGCCCCCCGCCCCAGCTCGGTGTCCCTGCCAGCAGGACGATCAGCCCGACCAGTACGCCTACCTGTCCCCAGGCTCGTGTCATGGCCTCCTCCTCTCGTGAATGCTGTTGTTGTTCCCCTACGATTCCTAACTGCCGCCATACACAGCCGGCAAGCTCACTCCTGCGGAGAACCCTATTACACTTCCCCACCAGGATCAAGGAAAAAAGCCCGGTGGCATCGTGGCGAGCAGGAAGGCTCAGTGTGTCAGTGCAGAGCAGATAACGCTAGGTTTCAGGAGACAATAGTAGGGGGTCAATTCACTCGTGAGGCCAAGATTGGGCCGTCGCAGGTGCGTCGCGTTTTAGACGTCAAAGACCACCCGAGCGCGCCAGCTCTCTACTCCTCCGTCAACGCCTGGTCCCGGCGTCGGAACCGGCGGAGCCGGCCCCACCAGGCAGCGGTGGCGGTCCGGAACGAGTCCAGGTATAGGTAGACGACCGGCGTGATGTAGAGGGTCAGGAGTTGCGAGAGCAGCAGGCCGCCGACCACGGCCAGGCCCAGGGGCCGGCGCGACTCGGCCCCGGCGCCGAACCCGAGCGCGATCGGCAGCGTCCCCATAAGCGCCGCCATCGTGGTCATCATGATCGGCCGGAACCGGAGGAGGCACCCGTCGTAGATCGCCGCCGCTGGCGTCTTGCCCGCCCGCTCCGCGTCCAGTGCGAAGTCGATCATCATGATGGCGTTCTTCTTCACGATCCCGATGAGCATGATGACCCCGACGAACCCGTAGACGTTCAGCTCCATCCGGAACAACAGGAGCGTGAGCAACGCCCCCACACCGGCGGAGGGCAGGCCGGACAGGATGGTCAGCGGATGGATGAAGCTCTCGTAGAGGATCCCGAGCACCAGGTAGATCACCAGGATGGCGACCAGCAGCAGGAGCCCCAGGCCCTTCAGCGAGGCCTGGAACGCCTGCGCCGTCCCCTGGAAGCTCGTGCTGAGGGTGGGGGGCAGGTTCAGCTCGCGCTGGACCTGCTGCACCTCCGCCACGGCGTCGCCCAGCGCGATCCCGGGCTTGAGGTTGAAGGAGATCGTCACGGACGGCAGTTGCCCCAGGTGGGTAACCGTGAGGGGGCCGACGCCCCGGGTGAGCGTCGCGACGGCGTTCAGCGGCACGAGGCGACCGGTGGCTGCACGAACGTAGAGCATCGCGAGGGCGGCCGGGTCCGCCTGGTAGCGGGGCTCCAGTTCCATGATGACCCAGTACTCATTGGCGGGGGTGTAGATCGTCGAGACCTGGCGGGCCCCGTACGCGTCGTACAGCGCGTTCTCGATCTGCTCCGCCGTCACGCCCACGGCGGCGGCCTTGTCCCGATCGATGTCGACGACGACCTGGGGGCTGGTGATCTGCAGATCGGTGTTGACGTCCTGGAAGCCCGGCAGCATTCGAAGCTTCTCATACAGCAGGGGGGCCCAGTGGTAGAGCTCCGGCAGGTCGGCATCCTGCAGCGTGTACTGGAAGAGGGCCTTGGTGAGCTGGCCGCCGATTTGAATCATCGGCGGGCTCTGCGGGTAGACCCTGATCCCCGGCACGTTTGCCAGCTTGGGGCGCAACTCCTCGATGACCGCGTCCACGCCCGGGCGCGCGGCACGCGGTTTCAGACGGAGGAGAAGGCGGCCGGTGTTGGGTGTAATGTTCGTGTCGTCGGGGCCGACAGAGGACATGACGGCCGCCACAGCGGGATGCTGCCCCACAATCTCCGCCACCGCCCGCTGGTGCTGGGCCATCGCGTCAAAGGAGATGTCCTGGGACCCCTCCGTGAACCCCACGATCTGCCCCGTATCCTCATTGGGGATGAACCCTTTCGGGATCACGACGAACAGGTAGGCCGTGAACACCACGGTAAGGGCGAGAACCGCCATCGTCGCCCGGGGATGTTCCATGACGCGCTGGAGGCTCCGTTCGTAGAGGCGCCGCATTCCGGTATAGACCCGCTCCGACGCCGTGTACAGTCGGCTCCGCGACTCGCCCGGCGGGCGCAGGAAGCGGCTGCACATCATCGGGGTCAGGGTGAGCGAGACGAACCCCGACACCAGCACCGCAACGCCGATCGTGACGGCGAACTCGTGGAGCAAG
>JAGWQH010000013.1 GCA_028870115.1 Candidatus Methylomirabilota bacterium | reverse complement strand
GGCGACCACTTGCGAAGCGCTTGTGGTTCACGCACTCGAAGCTGATGAGTGAGCCGCCAAACGGCTTGATCTAAGGCGGGAGCGACGGGACTCGAACCCGCGACCTCCGGCGTGACAGGCCGGCGTTCTAACCGACTGAACTACGACCCCGAAAGGACTGAGATCAATGATTGCTGGTGGGCGAAGGAGGTGTCGAACCTCCGACCCCCTGCTTGTAAGGCAGGTGCTCTCCCGCTGAGCTATTCGCCCCGCTACGGCACGACCCGCCTCATAATTCGCGGAAGCAACCGGCACTCAGTATAGCCTATAGAGACCACGTGTCAAGCCGAAACGCTGCCCAAAGCGGATTAAGGTTTCCCTGGCTCTCGCTCATGAGTGGATCGAGAGGATGTCGAAGCGGAGCGCCATCAACATCCTGATGAACATGGAACCGCCCTTCGAGCTGAAAAGCCCGGAGGGCGGTTCGAATGTATGGCGTTGGTGGAGGCGGCGGGAGTCGAACCCGCGTCCGAGAACACGTCGGAAAGAGCATCTACGTGCGTATCCTGCGTATGGATATTCGCCCCTCTTGGCCCCCACAGGCGGGGTCCCGGAGTGGCTAGCTCATGTGATCTTACTCGCCCCCCCAGAGCATGAGAGGCAAGCCAGCCCGTCTAGTCGGCGCCCAGATCCCGCCCGACGAGCGAGGCAGGGTGGACGTGGCTACCCTCAGGCAGCCAGTGCCAATTCGTGGTTGGCAGTTGCTTGTATTCCCACCTTTTTACGAGGCGATGGGTCCTCGGCACGCAGCCCTCACTCCCTTGTCCCCGTCGAAACCGGAGCGCCCCCACAGTAAAGCCAATGCCACGTCTGATCGGGCTTGGAGGTAGAAAACTGTTTTTATTGTATGTCGCCTGGCTGAAAAAGTCAACAGCTACCCCCGGTCCGCACGGCCGCGAGCGACTTGGGCCATCTCTTTCGTCATCGCACGCCGCCTCAAGGTTTCCCGCTTGTCGTACAGCGTTTTCCCTCGAGCCAGCGCCAGTTCGAGCTTGATCTTTCGTCGAGTCACATAGAAACTCAGAGGGATCAAGGTGAGGCCCTTTGTCTGGACCTTCCCCATCAGTCTGGCGATCTCCTCTTGATGAAGCAGCAATTTCCGTTTCCGATTCGGGTCCGGGTTAAACCGGTTTCCAGCGGCGTATGGGCTGATGTGACAGTTGCACAGATATGCCTCCTGTCCCTCAATCGCGGCATAACAGTCTTTCAGATCGGCCTTACCCTCCCGCAGTGACTTCACCTCGGTCCCGGTGAGAGCTATCCCAGCCTCGATGACCTCTTCGATCTGGTACTCATACCTCGCCCGCCGATTGGAGCAGAGGATTCTTCGTTCCTGCACCCGTGCCATTGGACCGACTATAGCGTAGCCCAACGGTATGCGACAAGCAGAATTCCTGGTCTCGGAATTTAAATGTCATACTTGATCTGTGAAGAACGAGCGCCTTCACGCTCTTGCGAGAGCCTGAGGCAAGGCAGGGTCGTTTGGAGACCATGCGCCTGGACTGTTCTGTACTACGTTAAGTTGCTGAGGTCTTTTTTCCCTTGACAGATCATAGGAGAGTTTGGTAAGAGCTTTCAAGACGGGTCGGCGGCGGATAGTGATCTACTTATTATTAGTGGATTCTTTTAGCAAAGGAGGGGGCATGACCAAAGCGGAACTCGTGGACAAGATTGCCAAGGATGCTTGCATCACGAAAAAGGCGGCAGAAACGGCGCTGGCCAGTGTCACAGCGGGGGTACGGGACTCTCTCAAGAAAGGGAAGAAGGTTACTCTGGTGGGCTTTGGGACGTTCTCGGTAGCCAAGCGAGCGGCCCGGAACGGGCGCAATCCTCAAACGGGTGATATCATCAAGATTAAGGCGGCGAAGACCCCGCGGTTCAGGGCGGGAAAAGCCTTGAAAGACGCCGTCAGGTAAGCAAGGTTTGCTGACGGCCTGAGCCATCGATTATTCCGTCAGTTGTTACGGTACGAGACAAAGAGGAGAGGCACAGTCTCTCCTCTTTGTACTTATGGCCGTTTCGGAACTGCTTAGGTAGATAGCAACTGTCTTGGTTGTCAAGAGCTACGCGCAATATTTATGGTCCACGGGGTCTGATGTTTGAGCATCGCATTCAGAATGGTCAGCAGCTTCCGCATACAGGCGGTCAAGGCGACCTTCTTCGCTTTCCCGG
>JAGWQH010000012.1 GCA_028870115.1 Candidatus Methylomirabilota bacterium | reverse complement strand
CCGGGAAAGCGAAGAAGGTCGCCTTGACCGCCTGTATGCGGAAGCTGCTGACCATTCTGAATGCGATGCTCAAACATCAGACCCCGTGGACCATAAATATTGCGCGTAGCTCTTGACAACCAAGACAGTTGCTATCTACCTTCTGTTACTACCTTCTGTTACTCTGCGAAGTCCATGGTGAAGGTCCCTGGAGGCAACTGGTCGATGCCGAGGAGCGGCCCTCCCCCCACCTTCAGGAGTTCACCAAAGAGGCGTTCGATCTGCCTGACGGTCGAGCTATCCCAAGCGGTCATCACCCGTCGCCGCCAGCTATCGCGAAGGATCGTCAAAATCCTGGGATCGATCCCGCCCATGACCTGCTCACCTATCTCAATCCAAATCTGGTCGTTCGCCTTCAGGTAGTCGGCGGTGTCGCAAAACGCGCGGACGAAGCCGCGCAACAGCTCGCCGTTCCGCTTGGCAAACTCTTCAGTGACGGTAAAGAGGGTAATCGGGACAGCGCCGTCGATCCCGAGGTCTGCAATCAGGTCGAGCACATCCACGACCCGCCTGTATGCCCCCGTCGCCACCAGGGGCGGGATCAACTGCCACCATTGCAGCGCGGCGTCAACCTGTCCTCCTTTGAGCAGATCAGCCAGGGTCCCTTTCGAGAGCGCTTCGATCACCGTCGTCTCATCCTGGGGATCAAAGTCGTACCGTTTCATGCACGCAGCCCTCAAGATAATCCAGTTCTTGTCGCGCAGGCGGACCACCCCGACTCGCTTCCCGCGAAGGTCTTGCAGTCCGTTGATCGATGAGTCTGACGGGACCACAAGCCCTCCGGCGATCCGCCCATAGGGGAAGAAGGCTGTCAGGGGGAGGCCGTCGGCCCGATGGCGACCGATGGCAATCCAATCGATATCGATCAGATCGACGGCGCCCTCCTTGAGGGCCACCTCAAACGATTGCAGCACGCCTGTGATCTGATCCCGGACCAGGGTGATCTGCAGATCAAAACCGTGCTTGGTATCGAGCTCCAGCTTCTTCAACGCATATACAAACCAGCGGGGGCTCCCGGTTGGCTCAAAGGCGGCCCTCAAAACTGGTAGTAAGGTTACTCCATCGTTCACGGCCGTCATGCTGATTCGCTCCTTTTTCTGCTCCTCACTGAGGACGCCTGCCGTTTCCCAGCAGCAGACCGGCCCGCCTGGTCCGCTCCATGGTCCACCGCTTTCTCAGCTCCTGCCATTCGGGAACATACGACTGCAGCGGCAGCTCGGCCTCGGATGCCACGATCGCATCGATCAATCCTCGGTAAAACCGTGTGATATCCTGCATCAACTCTTCCGACCGTTCCCGACCCTGAATCTTGAGGTAATCGACCCCCGCCTCGATGAAGCCAGGCAGCTCCCATAATTGGAGAAAGGGATCGTTTCGCAGCGTACTCTTGCCGTCAACCTCCCCATCGGACCCCGCTACGCCCCACCCTCCCTGGCAGACCCGCGAGCAGCCTCGTGCGCCACGATTGGCAGACCCGATCGCCTCATCGTCGTCGCCATCCGACCATTCCTTGTACACCAGGTAGCTGCTCATAATGCACTTACCGGGGCAAACGATTCCTAAAGGCATCGGCTGAAAGAGAAAGATCTCCACGTTCATACCGACCTCCGCCTTGATCGCTTTCACCTCATCAGGCTGAAGCCGGTACGGCAGAATGATGCAGCTTCCTCCGAGCGTTTTGTAAAAGTAGATGTCCTGGCGATTGGTGACGGCGGACCCGATACTGACGTGGATGTCAATTGTAGGGAAATGGCGCCGGACAGCTACGATGCACCCGGGGTCTGACAGGACAAACCCGGACACGCCCCACCCGGCATACGCTTCGACCTTCTGCATGAGGCGCGGCATCTCGGTGGGGCCGGGCATGGCATTGAGGGCTACCTTGACCTCCCGCCCCATCGCGTTGGCGAATTCGCTGAGTTCCTTGATCTCCTCATCCGTCAGATCCATCTGGGATGATCGACGGCTCCACCCGCGGGCCCCCACATAGACGCCATCGGCTCCCTCGGCCAGCGCGTTAAAGGCCATCCGCAGCGTCCCGCCGGGCGCCAACAGCTTGACCATCTGTGTCGATGTATATACGCCTGTACTCATCGGCGTCAGGCCTTCGCCCGCGCAACGAGGCGATCGTCCCGCCGCCTCCGCTCGCTCGCCCATCGTTTCTTCAACTCCTGTAGCTCAGGCGCATAATGGGCTGTGACCTCGTCGGACGGGAAGGCCTGCAGATCGTCGACAACCTTCCGATAGAAGCGGACAATATCGCAGACCAGGTCATCAGATCGATCCCTTCCCGGCACCTTGAAGTAGTCCACACCCGCCTGAATATAGTCGGACAGCTCCTGTAGCCAGAGTAGCGGGTTGCCTTTCAGGCCGAACTTTCCGTCGATCTCCCGATCATCGACCGTCGCCTCCCACCCGACCTGGCAAACTCGCAAGCAATCACCGCCCCGGTTCGCGCTGCCGTAAAAGTAATCCTTCCCCTCGTTATCAAGCCACCGGTTGGAGCTGAAATAGCTGCTCATCGTACACTTACCCGGACAGACGATCCCGTCCAGATTTTCGGTCCTGAACAGGAAGACTTCCAGACCGACGTCGAGGGATCGCTTGATGGCCCTGACATCCTCGATCCCCATTCGGTACGGGAGAATGACAACGCTGGCCCCCAGTTCGTGGTAAAACCTCACCTCGAGCGCGTTGCTCAGTCCGGCCCCCACACTCACATGGATGGTGACGTCGGGGAAGTGCGACCGCACCTGAACCATCGAGCCGATGTCGCTGATCATGAATCCGGACACACCCCACCCGGTGTACATGTCAACCTTCTTCAAAAGCAGCGGGACTTCTACTGAGTTCGGCATCGTATTCAGGACAACCCTTACGTGCTTGCCCTGAGCGCGCGCCGCAGCGCAGAGCTCTCGGACCTCCGCGTCCGTCAGCTCAGTATCAGAACCCCTTCGACTCCATCCCCTGACGCCAACGTAAACCGTATCGGCCCCCGCTTCCAGAACCGAGAAGGCCATCCGCCGCGTTCCTCCTGGCGCCATCAGCTTCGCCATTGTTCGTTCCTCCTCGCGCCCTTCGTCACGCAATCTGGGACAGCGCCTGGGGGCTGAGATATTCCTGCCCGGACACGCCAAAATAAAACCCATTACAGAGGCCGCTATGCGACTCCGCTCTCAACTGATCCAGCCACCGGTCGGTACATAACGCTTCGCCCAGCCGGGTCTTCTGAAGCGCCTCCCGGTAGACGCGTCCGGTGGTTTCAATATAGGCTGCCGTTTCACCCAGCGTATAGATATAGAACAGGTTGAGGTCGCTCTGCACCAGGCGATCCAGATACTCGAGCATGCACAGATCCTTCCCGCTCAGGTTGGCTCTTCCGATACTCTTGAGCTCCCACTCTTCATGGGTCAGCCAGTGCCCCTGGGAGCAGCTCTCTTCGCAATGGAGCGGCACTTGACCGGTGTAGTCGGTA
The DNA here is from genome assembly GCA_028870115.1 of Candidatus Methylomirabilota bacterium. Taxonomy (NCBI): domain Bacteria; phylum Methylomirabilota (SeqCode); species Candidatus Methylomirabilota bacterium. Next base: position 14,607 of record JAGWQH010000012.1, on the reverse strand, counting down.
ACAAAACAAGTTCCAGAGATGGCCAACGGGATTTTGCCGTGCAGAGGGACGATCACCTGAACGGGCGAGTGATCCCGGATATAGATCAGCTCTTCGAGGCTCAACTCGGCATTTGGAAAGACTCGTTCCACCCCATATGCCTTGAGCACCCGCGCGGTCTCGTGGGTGTACAGGTTGCCGAAGACTCCAAGATGGATCGGGATATCGCCAAGTATCTCGCGTACGATGCCCAACAGGCCCATATTATGGACTTCGACGCCGTCGAGGGGCAGCCCGCGAGCACCCTGGAGCAACTCCTTAATCCAGACCAGGTCACTGTCCTTCGGGATGGCATAGAGGCTGAGATAGCATCGCTTCCCCATCGACTTAACCCGCTCCACCCCAGCGGCGAGCGTTTCGATATTTCGGGAGAAGTTGCCGGGATAGAGGGGGCAGGTATAGTCGCCCAGATACAGTGCGTCGTATGCAGACAGATCGATCTCGTTTAGCTGCTTGGGACCAGGAATATGCGTGGATAGTTCAAACATCTCCGCCTCCGCCTTCGTTTTAGAATGAGTAGCGAGTACGCTGTGCCCAACAGGGCTCGAAAGAGCAATGCACTTACAGTGCCAATTGCTCTCGGATACTAGTATTGTAACTTATTGATGTTATTGATTGACTTCGGTTGGAATGAGGGGTATTGCAGGGCGGACCCACTCGGGCAAGTCAGTCAGTGGGGCAGACGCCCCAAAGTGGGTGATCTGCCCCATCTCATGCCTGGTTCGCCATGAAAAATGCCAATACTTATCTCAACATCAATATACGGACCGATGGGATGCTGGCGACAGGGTAGAGAGAAATCAACTGAGTGAAGTTAGGCATTCTGACTGCCGGTATCGCCTTGCGGTGTAATAGCTACGCCGTGTACTAGGATATAGGCGACGAAACTGGCGGGTTCAGGTTGGTGCAGTGAGCGCGCGGAAAAGAAATGGAGTTTGATATCATCGCCTGCCTTCTCTTGTACCAAGACTGCGGTGTGCGCCCGGGTAGCCTGGTCCCACGAGTCGATGTGCTCCAGAAAGACTGCGAGATCGATGTTGCTCCACTCATCGGCATTTCCTTCCACCCATGAACCAAACAGGTAGGCCGCCGTTACAGGGGTGTAGCGCGAAAGGATTTGCACGGCGTACCGGGAGCGGTGTTCGATCACAGGATCAATGTCAGCCATCACACTACCTCTTCCGTGTTCTTTACAACCTGTCGCGCGTGTGGAGCCCTCTGACAAATCTCCGACTTCTGACCCTCTTATCCTGCCCCTCTCCCCCAAATGGGGGCGAGGGGCCCTTACCCGGAAGAGCCATAAATATGAGGGGCGGGAGGTCGCTTTTCAGTTGGTTATGAGGACTTCGCGAAGGGCGGCGACGAATCGCTCATTCTCACGGAAGGCGCCGATAGTGACTCTCAGGGAGGTCGGGAGACCATATCGGGCTAGAGAGCAGACGGCCACCCGTTTCTTCGCCAAGGCACGAACAATCTGCTCCCCGTCCCGTTCGACATCGATGAGGATGAAGTTCGCCGCGGTCGGCACGTAGCGCACTCCAAGCTCCTCAAAGGCTTGGTATAGATACTGCTTGCCGGCCTCATTGAGGCGCTTCGAGCCGGCGAGGTGGGCCACGTCGTCGAGGGCAGCCGAGGCAGCTGTGCCGGCCAGGGCGTTGACGTTGAACGGCTGTCTTGCCTTGTCGAAGAGTGCAATACAGTCGGACGGGGCGATCGCGTACCCGATCCGCAGCCCCGATAACCCGTAGATCTTGGAAAAGCTCCGCAATGCGACCACCGGGCGGCCCTCCGTTACATAGCGTACGGTGTCCGGCTGAAGCTCATCGGGGAGATACTCACGATAGGCCTCATCCAAAAGGACGATGATCCCTTCAGGGAGCGCCTTGACAAAGGCAGTGATGTCGTGGGGCGGGACGCAGCTTCCTGTTGGATTGTTCGGGTTGCCGATAAAAACCATCCTGGTCCGGGGCGTGATCCGTTGAGCCATCGCCTGAAGATCATGGCGAAACGCCTTCAATGGGACAGAGACTCGTTGGCTTCCCGCGGCCTGGACTACCCGGCCGTAGAATGCAAAGGCGGGATCGCCTACGATGGCCTCTGTGCCGGGGCCGAGGAAGCACCGCGCGCACAGATCGATCAGCTCACTGCTGCCGTTCCCCAGCGCGATATGCGTCGGAGACAGCCCGAGTCGCTCGGCCAACCGCTCCTTAAGATCATGTCCCCGCGAATCGGGGTATCGGTTAATGCGGTGAAGTAGACTCTGTATCGCTTTGACCGCCAGCGGTGACGGTCCTAAAGGATTTTCGTTATAGTCGAGCTTGGCCCACTCCTCACTCGCCGGCTCCCTGCTACCCTCCTCAAACGGCCTACTATGTCGGTATGGAGGCAGCGCCTTCAGGTGTGGGGAAGCCGCGTCTACAAAGCTGGAGGGCATGAGCGGGAACGGGACTAGAAATGCTTGTAGCGGAAGGCGACCGCCACGGCCTCGAGTTTGGTGTGAAGGCCAAGTTTGGCGAGGATCTTCTGGGTATGGTTGCGGGCGGTGGTGGTGCTGATGCGAAGCGCTTTCGCAATCCCTTTGGCGCTCTCGCCACGGGCGATGAACCGGAGGACCTCCTGTTCTCTGGGCGTTAACACCTTCAAGGGGGAGGCGCTCCCTAGAGGGCTCATCCTGCCGCCATCCGGGAGGTCTCCGTCATCCCCCAGTAGTGATTGTACCTTACCGAGGAGGATCTCGGTCTCCACCTGCCTAGTCACGTCGTGAAAGATGTGGACCATGGTGAAGAGGCTCGGCGTACCGCCAGGAACGACGATGGTACTGACGTGGAGCCATAGGGGGCGCCCCGCCTTGGTGTGGATCATGATCTCACGTCCCTCGACCGGCTCCTCTTTCCTGGCCGAGGTGATCGGGGAGCAATCAGCCCCGCACAGTCGGCACCCTATTCGGTCTCTCCCAGCCCAGACATCAGAACAGGGTCGTCCCATGACCTCTGCGGCCGTGTACCCTACGAGGCGCTCAGCCGCCCCATTCCACAGGGCGATCATGTGGTCCTGATTGACGCCGAGCACCCCATCGGCCGTGTGTGAAAAGATCTCCGCGATCGAACTCGTCGTCAGCTGCGCCGCATCCATTGTATGTGCCATCCAGTATATGAATATGTTACCGTGGAGCGTCCACACAAAAGATACCGGAGATCGGCGGAAAAATCAAGGGAGGCGAACTGAACGAGCGTATTATCGGCAGTTGTTTCCATGGTTATTGGAATCTTATTTAACAATAGGAACGCTAACATTATGCCTGACGCAATGTTCCATTTACATCTCAATAAACTTGCTCTTCCCGCTCCCGCGAGAATTTCAAGCTCTCACCTGCATTTTTTTCTTGCATTTCTGTCAAAACGCGATATAAGGCATTTGAACAAAGACGTATGGGGAGGTGGGTATCGAATAACAATTTTATGAGGGGGGTAGATCGTTGCAAGCACTCGGGAAACACCTGTTGGTGGAACTACACGGTTGTAACCCGGAGTCGCTGAAAAGCGCTGAAGTTGTCAAGGAGATTCTGGTTTGTGCGGCAAATGCCTGTAAGGCCACCATCGTCGACACCTCCTTTCACGAGTTTAATCCCTTCGGTGTGAGCGGCGTGGTTGTGATCGCCGAGTCTCACATCTCGATTCACACCTGGCCCGAATATCGGTATGCGGCGGTTGATATCTTTACCTGTGGGGATGTTCTCAGACCGGAGATAGCTGTTGACTATATCGCGGCCCGCTTTCGGTGTAAAAAGCCGTCGGTAGTCGAGATGCGGCGCGGCATCATCCCCGGCCACGTAGGGAAGCTGATGCACAAATTGAGTCCGTCCATGGAGAAGGCTGTCGATGCCGATCAAGAACTTTCGCTGGTTCATTGAAGCGTTGAGCCCGGAGGAGGGGCACCTGCACGGAATTCGACGATCCCTGTTCTCCACCCAGACCCCCTATCAGTCTCTCGATATCATGGAACTCGGCAGCTACGGGAAGGCTCTTGTCCTAGACGGTAAGATCCAGTCAAGTCTTCTCGATGAGTTCATCTACCACGAGACATTAGTACATCCGGCGATGCTCAGCCACCCCGCCCCGAAAAAGGTGTTCATCGTGGGCGGCGGGGAGGGGGCCACGCTGCGGGAAGTGCTTCGGCATCCCACCGTAGAACGGGCCCTGATGGTGGATATCGATGAGGAGGTTGTCAACCGATGTAAGGAGTTGCTTCCCGAATGGCATAAGGGCGCATTTGACGATTCGCGCGCCGAACTCCGCTTCCTGGACGCCAGACGATACCTGGAGGAAACAGACGAGCGGTTCGACGTGATTGTCATCGACATCTCGGAGCCGGTGGAAGAAGGTCCAGCATATCTCCTGTTTACGCGGGAGTTTTACCATATTGTACATCGATGTCTGACCGATCAGGGAGTTATCGCGTTGCAAGCGGGCTCGGTCAGTCTTGCCAACCTATCCTGCTTTACCGCCATCCACCAGACCTTGCGGACCGTATTCCCAGTCGTAGCCCCCTATTGGGCGACGATCCCCAGCTTCGCCCTCCCCTGGGGATTCTCCGTAGCCTCCAAGCGGCTTGATCCACGAGCGTTGGGACCGGATACCATCGATCGCGTCATCGCCGAACGGATGGGGTCCGACCTGCGGTATTACGACGGCCTGACGCATCAGATGTCTTTTCTCCTCCCAAAGTATGTGCGTCGGCATCTTGAGGAGGAGAAGCGGATTATAGAAGATAACTCTCCCCTCTTTACCTTCCACTGAAATGCAAGGGTGCAGGGGATAGAGTTGACGGGCAGGATCAGGGTTTTAGAGCTTGGCAATCATTTGAAGTGTAATACTTCTCCTATTCCGGAATACCCCTCACCTGCCTCCCGGACCTCTCTTCCCTATACCCTACGCCCTAACCCCTCTACCCTGTCTTATTGCTGATGGTTCCCGAACGACAGTATAGGACTCCCCTCTTCGATGCGATGGTCAACCTTGCGGAGAGTCGGAAGGTCTCTTTCCACACTCCGGGGCACAAGAGCGGTAAGGGTATCTCCACGCGCTTCCGCAAGTTCGTCGGTCCCAAGATCTTCACGATCGATCTGACAACGCTTGATGAGGTCGATTGTCTGCAGCGGCCGGTGGGGGTCATTAAGGAAGCCCAGGAGCTGGCCGCCGAGGCATATGGGGCCGACCATTCCTTCTTTTTGATCAATGGAACCACCGGCGGTAATCATGCAATGATCCTGTCTACAGCCAGTCCTGGAGATGAGATCCTTGTCGCGAGGAATGCGCATAAATCTATCCTGACAGGGATCATCCTGAGCGGCGCGATACCGCGGTTCTTCCTGCCGGCCTTCGATCAGAAGTTGGGCATGCTGTTAAACGTGACGATTGAAGATGTAGAACACGCCATGGCGCAGCATCCGAAGGCCAAGATCCTCTCTCTGACCAGCCCCAATTACTACGGCGTGACAGCCGACTTACGCGCGATCGTCTCCATGGCCAAGCGCCGGGGGATCCTGGTATTGGTGGATGAGGCCCACGGCCCCCACCTCCATTTTCATCCCGCGCTACCCACATCGGCGCTCGATGCTGAAGCCGATCTCTGCGTCCAATCTACTCATAAGATCCTGGGCGGGATGACCCAGTCCTCCATGCTGCATCTGAAAGGTCCAGCCATCGATTACCCCAGGGTTGTGAAACTGTTGCTTCTCCTCCAAAGCACCAGTCCTTCCTATATTCTGATGGCCTCGTTGGATCTGGCTAGAATGCAGATGGCGACCGAAGGGGAGAAGCTCTTAGACAAAGCCATCAATCTGGCGCAAGACGCGAGGGATCGTATTAATCGGATTCCCGGCCTGTCCTGCTTTGGTGAGGCTGATCTGCACGACAGTGATTTCTTTCTGGACGTGACGAAACTCACCATTTGTGTCAAGGAACTCGATCTCAGCGGGTTCGAGGTGTCTGCCATCCTCAACGCCGAGTTCGGCATTCAGGTTGAGATGGCCGATCTGTTCAACATTCTGGTGATCGTCAGCATTGGAGACCGAAGGGACGACCTGGATCAACTGGTGACAGCGCTGGACAGTCTGGCCGGACGCGGTGCCCGCTCCGGTAATCTTCGAGCCATCCCGTTCCTGCTTCCGCCATTGGGTCAGCAGTACCATCTGCCGCCGCGGGATGCGTTCTTTGCCCCTTCGGAGTATCTGCCGCTCGCCAAGGCGGAGGGGCGTATCAGCGCGGACATTATCACTATCTACCCCCCGGGCGTACCTGTCCTGGTGCCCGGCGAAGAGGTGGGATCGCCGGCCATCGATTACCTGTGCTCACTCGCCTCATGCGGCGCAAGAATCGATGGGGTGCTGGAGTTGGATGAACCCCAGATTCGCGTCCTACGCGATTGAGCCTGCTCCCTTAAACTTTTCCATTGCTTTTTCACTACCTTTTCCGTATATTTTGCCGTCCGATTTTTCTTAAGGTGTTGTCTTGTATTGAAGAGACAGGCAAAGCATTATGAAAAAAACTCTGAGTTGGAAGTTCCTCTCTCTCCTGGTGGTGACGGTAATAGCCGGCTACTATCTTTTTCCGACGCTATCCGGCCGGTCGTCACTTCCATCGCTTTTGCCGCCGCTGCTTCCGCGGGCTGAGCGACTCAATCTTGGGCTTGATCTGCAAGGGGGGATGCACCTGGTGCTGGAGGTCGTGACCGAGAAAGCGGTGGAAAATACCGTTGATCGGCTGATTGCCGAATTACGTCGGGAAGCAGAGAAGGAGAATATCCCTGTTGAGCGGATGACTCGCGAGGGGCTCGACCGGATCAGGATCAAGCTTCAGGCGAAGGAAGGCCTGGAAGGCCTGCGCCGCATCTTGAAGAACTACAGCAACCTGCAACAGTCTGGCGGCGCCGATCCGGCTGAACTGGTGCTGAGCCTTGCCCCTGGTGAAATGAAGCGGTTGCAGGAGTCCGCGGTCAGACAAAGCCTGGAGACCATCCGCAATCGTGTTGATCAGTTCGGCGTGGCCGAGCCGCACATCGTACAGGAAGGAGATCAGCGGATCGTGGTCCAGCTTCCTGGCATCAAGGAGCCGCAGCGGGCGATCAACTTGATCGGGAAGACCGCCCTCCTGGAGTTTAAGCTGGTGGCAGAAGACGCCAATGTTGCTGAGGCCGTGGGGGGAAAGGTCCCGGAGGGCGATGAGCTACTCTACATGCGCGGGACGAACGAGCAGGAAAAAACGAGTAAGGTCCCCCTTGTTGTGCAGAAGCGGGCCGTTTTGACCGGAGATCTGCTTACCTCGGCTCAGGTGCAGATCAATAGCCAGACAAACGAGCCCGTAGTGTCGATTGAATTCGATCGGGAGGGTGCCCGACTCTTTGGCGAGGCCACGGCGGCGAATGTGGGTCGACGCCTGGCGGTCGTTCTGGATGATACCGTCTATTCGGCGCCGGTCATCAGGGAGAAGATCCTTGGTGGTAAGGCCCAGATTTCCGGGCGCTTTACCACGGAGGACGCCAGAGACTTGGCGATCGTATTGCGGGCCGGCGCGCTTCCCGCGCCCGTCAACATCATTTCGAATCTGACGGTTGGTCCATCGCTGGGTCTGGACTCTGTCGAAAAAGGTGTGCGGGCCGCGATTCTGGGCGGCGTCCTCGTCATTGCCTTTATGGCAGTGTACTATAAGTTGTCCGGAGTGATCGCCAACCTTGCGTTGCTTTTGAACCTCATCTGGCTGGTGGGTGCGTTGGCCAGTCTCAGGGCGACGCTGACGCTGCCGGGCATTGCAGGCATCATCCTTGGGATCGGGATGGCGGTAGATTCGAACGTGCTGATCTTAGAGCGGATTCGTGAAGAACTCCGATTGGGAAAGACAGTCCGATCCGCCATTGACGGGGGCTACGACAAAGCCTTCCTTACCATTATCGACTCCCATGTGACCACGCTGATTACCGCGTTTGCATTGTTCTTATTCGGGACGGGGCCGGTGAAAGGGTTCGCGGTCACGCTGAGCCTCGGGGTTATCTTTAACCTGGTGACAGCCTTGACGGGGACCAGGGTGGTGTACGATTGGATGACTCAGCGATGGAATTTGAAAACCCTCAGTATCTAAAGACAGGGTAGAGGGTTTAGGGCATGGAAAAAATGGCCAGTGAGTTCCAATCCCCTACTCCCAACCCCTGGACCCTATCTCCTGAGGTGTATTGTGATTGAAATACTTGGTAAGACACGGATCGATTTTGTCGCTTGGCGGAGGGTTGCGTTCGTTGTTTCGTCAGTTCTCTGCCTTCTTGGAATTGTCTCGATCATTCAGATCGGGCGCGGCGCGGCGAATCTCGGGATTGACTTTGCAGGCGGCACCTCGGTTCAGCTCAAGTTCAGCAAGTCGGTGGATCTTAGTCAGGTCAGGGCGTTGCTGGCAGAGAATGGTCTGAAGGATAGTGAGCCACAACAGTTTGCCGGTGGGGACCGCATCATGGTTCGCTTGAAGCGGGCAGATAGCGGTCAGATCGGAATGGCCCAGCGGGTACAGGATATCTTCTCGAAGGGGTTGCCTGATAATCCGTTTGTCGTGGAGGGGACAAATGAGGTTGGACCGGCCATTGGGAAGGACCTCCAAAAAGCCGCCTTGTGGGCTATCGCCATTTCCATGCTCGGCATCATCGCCTATATCGCCTGGCGCTTCGAGTTCAAGTTCGGGGTGGCCGCAGCCATCGCTACCCTGCATGATGTGTTGGCTGTTCTGGGGCTGTTCATGCTGTTGAACCGGGAGATCACCCTCCTCATCGTCACCGCGTTGCTCACCCTCGCCGGCTATTCCTTGACCGACACCGTGGTCGTCTTCGATCGGATCCGAGAGAATCTTCGGGGCCGACGGAAAGAGTCGCTGGGAGAGGTCATCAACATGAGCATCAATGAGGTCTTGAGCCGGACTATCGTGACATCGCTGACAGTCCTTTTGGTCCTGCTCGCCCTCTTTGTGCTCGGCGGGGAGGTACTCCACGATTTCTCCCTTGCGCTGATCGCTGGTGTCTGCGTCGGCACCTACTCTTCCTGGTTTGTGGCATCTCCCATTGTCTATGAGTGGCGAACGTGGGAGCGTGCCAAACTGCAAGCGCCCGTCAAGGTTAAGGCCAAGGGATAAACGGCAGTTGCCGATCCCCGTTGCGGGACCGCCTCCTCTTTTCTCCTTGACAATCTTACTCACCATAAGGTAATAGCTCAAATATAGCCTCGATTGAGGTGATTCAGGTGCCGGTTCCAGGTGCCACGCGGTCCAGGCAACAGGCCCGCGAATGTTGAAGTGGGGGCTGGCGCCTTAGATCTGGAACGGCGTTTGAGCCTGGGATCTGGAGCCCGGAACATGGAATCTGGAACGTCTCTTTCGCATCGGGAGATCGCCGAGGCGATATTCCGCGAGAGCGCCGGGCTTCAGCTTGCCTTTCTGGAAGGCCACCTGGACCTGATGGTTCGGGCGACAGGAGCCATCGCAGGGGCGCTGCGGGCCGGACGGAAGGTATTGGTCTTCGGCAACGGTGGGAGCGCGGCTGATGCCCAGCATCTTGCAGGTGAGCTGGTGAACCGGTTCTTGCTCGACCGACCGGCGTTGCCTGCTATTGCCCTGACGACCGACGGCTCGGTTCTGTCAGGTATCAGCAATGATCGGGGCTATGCTGAGGTCTTTGCCCGTCAGGTTGAAGCCCTGGGTTCCGCCGGCGATGTGGCCATCGGGATCAGCACGAGCGGCCAGTCCCCCAGTGTTGTGTGCGGGATTGAAACGGCGGATAGGTTGCAGCTCTGTACCGTCGCGTTCACCGGCGGGGATGGGGGAAAGCTCGCGGGATTGGCAAATTATGCATTCGTGGTCCCCTCTCGATCAACACCCAGAATTCAGGAGGTCCACGCGACGCTCGGGCACGCCCTCTGTCAACTGATTGAGACTGAGCTATTCGGCGTGCGGTAGGTAAGGGGAACCCGTGGAAAAAGGGAAGAGGTGGATCGCTCTTATCACGTTGAGTATCCTCTTCGCTACCGCGCCGTCGGCTTGGGCGAGGTCTCCGCGTTCCGCGAGGAGTCGAGAGGATCTTACCCTCCCATCGACATCCGTCCTTCCTGTCCGGCATACGCAGACAAGTCGCACGCAGACCGATCGTTCCTCAGACATGTCTGTGCCCACACGGCAGACAGGTCGCTGGAGCGCCACCTCTGATCTTGGCTGGTTTGTCGCCGATCCCGAGCAGTTGAGTGCAGCGTCAGCGCTGTTGATGGATGCCGACACAGGCGCGATCCTGTTTGCCAGGCATCACATGGAGCGGCGTTCCCCGGCCAGTACAACAAAGATCATGACGGCGCTTCTCATCCTGGAGGAGGGGCGGCTGGACGATAGGGTAGTCATCAGTGAGCGGGCGGCCGCCGTTACGGGGACCGGATTGGGGCTGAGACGCGGCCAGCGGGTCACGCTCAGAGATCTGTTGTGGGCTATCCTGCTCAAATCTGCGAATGATGCGGCGTTGGCGGCTGCTGAGCATGTGGGGGGAAGCGAAGAGCGGTTCGTCGACAGGATGAATGCGAAGGCGGTTTCGCTCGGGATGCAGGGAACACATTTTGCGAATCCTCACGGACTTGACAATCCGGACCACTACTCAACCGCCTATGATTTGGCGATCCTCGCCCGTCAGGCCCTGCGTAATCCGATATTCGCCCGTATGGTACAGACCCGTGAAGCTCAAGTTGCCATCCTGACGGGGCGGAACGGAAGCGTCGTGAAACGGAGGGTTATCCGAACTCACAATCAGTTTCTCGGACAGTTCTCCGGTGCGGACGGCGTCAAGACCGGCTACACCTCGCTGGCAGGTCGCTGCCTTGTGGCGTCGGCCACGCGTGGCGACCATCAACTGATCGCTGTGCTCCTCAAGGATACCCGTCGGTGGGCCGAGGCCGCAGCGCTGCTGGAGTATGGTTTCGCCGCTCTCGGCGGCGGGGCGTCCAGCCTCGGGGTTCCTGATGGCAGCTCCGCTGATGCGCCAAAAGGCGAAGGGGGCTGAAGCCGGCCTCCGTTGTAGCTATCCTGATTTCTGCTTTTTGTCGCCTTTCCTGTGGGAGACTTGCCACCACCAGTTCCTAGGTCTGGTCGATTCATTCACCTGTCGTCTGTATGAGCGTCGACTTCGTTCGGTCGAGCTGATAGCTAACAGCTTACGATGGGGAGGTAGTGCTGGTTATGACCGGAACTGAGCAGCGGCTGACGGAGCGGGAAGCCTGGTTGGCGCTCGGTCTGATCCCCGAGGTTGGCTCGGCAACGTTGTACCGCCTGATGCGAGGGCTTGGGTCAGCGGAGGCCGTGCTCATGGCGAAAGCAGATGCGCTCGCGCAGGTTCCGGGAGTCACCCATCAGATCGCGCAAGCCATCGCCTCCTTTGCCTGGCGGGATGCTCTTGATCGGGAACTGCGAGTGATCGAGACAAGAGGCCTTGGTCTGATACGGTTCGGTGAGGAGGGATATCCTGAGCTGCTGGCAGCCATCCATTCTCCTCCGCCGATCCTCTATCTGCGGGGTATGATGAGACCTGAAGATCGAGTGGCTGTCGCGATTGTCGGTTCCCGAATGGCCAGCCCGTATGGCACCGCAATAGCTGAGCAGATCAGCGGGGAGCTCGCGCAGCGCGGGGTGACAATTGTCAGCGGCATGGCCCGCGGGATTGATGCGGCGGCGCATCGAGGGGCGCTGCGTGCCGGCGGCCGGACCCTCGCCGTGTTGGGATGCGGACTGGGAGTGACCTATCCCCCCGAACACGCAGAACTCGCCGACCAGATCGCCGCACAGGGCGCCCTGATCAGCGAGTTTCCTATCTTTACGCCGCCAAAGCCAAGCCACTTTCCGCGGCGCAATCGGATCATCAGCGGCCTGGCGCGCGGTGTCGTGGTGATTGAAGCCGGGCTTGATAGTGGGGCGCTGATCACCGCCAATTATGCGCTTGAGCAGGGACGCGATATTTTCGCTGTTCCGGGGCAGGTCACATCCCGCTTCAGTCGCGGGTGTCACCAGCTTATTAAGGCAGGCGCGAAACTGACGGAAAGCTGGGAGGACATCTGGGAGGATATTGAGCTACAGGTGGCTCCTGGCGCGCAGACCGTACTGGATCTGACCCCTGTGAGGAGTCCTCTTGAGCCGGAAGAGGTTCTCATCGTCGATGCCCTGGAGGCCGGGCCGCTGCAGATCGATGACCTGATCGAGCGAACACAGCTTCCGGCCGGGCAGATGGCCTCACTGCTTTTGTCATTGATGCTGAAGGGCGTGGTCGAGGAGTTGCCGGGAAAGTGCTTTGCAAAGCGGATTCGACCGCCGAAAGGCAGGGTATAGTATGTTTTTAGAGGGAGGAAACTGAGAGCGTGCCAAAGTCATTGGTGATTGTCGAGTCGCCTGCGAAGGCCAAGACGATCGGTAAATATCTCGAAAAAGGGTTCGTTGTAATGGCCTCTATGGGTCATGTCCGCGATCTGCCCACCAAATCGCTGAGCATTGACATTGCGCGCGACTTCGCCCCGCAGTATGAGGTTATCGTGGGGCGAGAGAAGGTCGTGTCGGCGCTGAGGAAGGCGGCCAAGAGTGCCGACGCGATTTATCTGGCGGCCGATCCGGATCGGGAGGGGGAGGCCATCTGCTGGCACCTCCAGCAGGAGCTCGGCGCCGCCAAAAAACCGGTTCATCGCGTGACCTTTAATGAGATCACGAAGCGTGCGGTACGGGAGGCGTTCAATCATCCGTCCACGATAGACCAGCGGCTCGTGGATGCTCAGCAGGCCAGACGGATTCTGGATCGTCTGGTTGGCTACCAGATCAGTCCGCTCCTCTGGGACAAGGTCAAGCGCGGACTTTCCGCTGGGCGGGTTCAGTCGGTCGCGCTGCGCCTTATCGTTGACCGAGAACGAGAGATTAAGGCGTTTGTCAGGACCGAGTACTGGTCGGTCGGTGTTGCCTTGGAAGGTCGAACGCCTCCGGTATTCGTGGCGGGGCTCTATAAGATTGACGGCGAGCGGGTGAACCTGCCGGACCAGACGCAGGCCGATCAGATTGTCGAGGAACTCCGCCGACAAGAGTTCCAGGTCACCGACCTGACTAAGAAGGAAAAGCGTCGCAATCCGGTTCCGCCGTTTACGACCAGTAAGCTGCAACAGGAAGCCGTTCGAAAGCTTCGCTTAACCGCCAGACGCGCGATGCAGATCGCCCAGCAACTCTACGAAGGGATCGAGATCGGCGAGGAGGGCGCCGTTGGACTTATCACCTACATGCGGACTGACTCGGTCCGCGTCTCTCAGGAAGCGCAGGCGGACGCGGCTCGCTATATCGCCGAGCGATTCGGGCAAACGTTTGTGCCGGATCGACCTCCCGCCTATCGCAGTGGCCGTGGTGCCCAGGAGGCCCACGAAGCGATCCGTCCGACCTCGGTCTACCGGGATCCGGCGTCACTTCGGCAGTTTCTGACGAAGGATCAACTGGCCCTCTACAGCCTGATCTGGAGCCGATTCGTGGCGTCTCAGATGCCGCCGGCCCTCTACGACGTCACCACTGTCACGATCCGGGGTGGACGATTCACCCTCCGGGCCAGCGGTCGACACCAGCGGTTCGCCGGCTTCATGCAGGTCTACATCGAGGGGAAGGATGAGGCGTTGGAGACCAAGCCGGCGGAGGCCAAGGACGAAACGGCTGAGGAGACGGCCGTCGAGGAAGAGGTCGAATTAGCGCTTCCCCCCCTACAGGTTGGGGAACAGTTACGATTGCTCGATGTGACCCCGGCCCAGCACTTTACGCAGCCGCCGCCCCGTTACACTGAGGCGACCCTGGTGAAGGATTTGGAGGAACAGGGGATCGGACGCCCCAGCACCTACGCGGCCATCCTGAGCGTCATCCAGAACCGCGACTATGTGGTGAAGACGCAGGGCAAATTCCGACCCACTGAGCTGGGTGGGATCGTGGTCGACCTGTTGGTAGAAAGCTTCCCTCGCGTGATGGACTACGAGTTCACGGCCAGGATGGAGACCACCCTGGATGAGATCGAAGAGGGGCAGAAGAACTGGCTTGAGGAGATGCATCGCTTCTACGGGCCGTTTTCCCAATGGCTGAAGGATGCCGCAGTCGGTATGCGGAATATCAAGGCGATGGAGGAAAAGACCGAGGAGATCTGCGAGCGGTGCGGCAGTCGGATGGTGATCCGCTGGGGTCGATTCGGTCGTTTCCTGGCTTGTACCAACTACCCGGAGTGCAAGGGTACGCGCGAGTTGACAGCCGAACTCAAAGGAGAGCACGCGACGGATGAGGATGTCAGCGCGTCCGCTGAGGCTGAGGCAATACCTTGCGACAACTGCGGACGGCCTATGGTGATGACGCGCGGCCGCTTCGGACCCTTCCTGGGTTGTTCTGGGTACCCTGAGTGCAAGACGATCCGGAAGCTCTCGCCGGCGGAGGCTGCGAGCGCTCGGCCTGCACCGCAGCCGACCGACGAGGTCTGTGAAAAGTGCGGCAACCCGATGGTATTACGAGAGGGACGATT
>JAGWQH010000011.1 GCA_028870115.1 Candidatus Methylomirabilota bacterium | reverse complement strand
GGCCTTGGGCATCCGCTGAAGTTGGCTCAGCATAAAGCCCGCCAGGGTCTCGTAGGTCGGCGATTCAGGAAATGGCAACCCGTGCTCATCTCGCAGGTCTTTGGTATTCAGTGAAGCGTCGATGATGAGCGAGCCGTCCCTCAGCCGTTCGACGGGCTTCTCGGCAGCCTCGTACTCGTCGTGGATCTCTCCCACAATCTCTTCGAGGAGATCCTCCATGGTGACCAGCCCGTCTACGCCCCCATGCTCATCCACCACGATTGCCATCGAGAGCCGCCGCCGTTGCAGCTCCTTCAGAAGTTGGCTGACCTGCATCGTTTCCGGGACAAAGTAGGCGGGGTGCGTGATGGTTTTGAGGGTGATCTCGCGGTTTTCCAGTTGCAGCCGCAGCAGGTCCTTGTAGTGCAGGACGCCGCAGATGTCGTCAAGACTCTTGTGGTAGACGGGATAGCGAGAGTAGCCCGTTTCTACCACGAGCTTGAGCGCTACTGCCAGCGGGGTCTCCAGCTCAATCGCCTCAATCTGGGGGCGAGGGATCATGACCTCCTTAACCGAGGTCTCCGTAAATTCGAAGACACTGTGGATCAGTTCCTGCTCGGTCTGGTCGAAAATTCCCTGTTCCTTTCCTTCCTGAACCATCAACTTGATCTCCTCCTCGCTGACAAACCCTGTGGTCCCCTGAGGGGCGGCGCGGAAGAGCGAGAGGATCAGGCGGCTGGACGCGGTCAGTGGGCGGCCGATCCACGAACACCAACGGCTAAGGGCCTCGTGAGGTCCTGCGATCGCGAGGGCAACCTGTTCCGCGTAGCGGAGGCTGAGTGATTTAGGGACAAGCTCTCCGAAGACGATCGTGAGGTAGGTGATGATAACGACCACGATCCCAAGGGAGATCGCCTCACCAGCCGCTCCCAGTCCGTCGCCTGGAAGGCGATCAAGCAAGGGGCGGATTACCCTCACTGCCAGTGCCCCGCCGATAGCGGAGGCCAACGTACTGACGAAATTGATCCCGATCTGGACGGTAGCCAGGAATCGGTCGGGGTCATCCTTAAGCCGCTGAACCGTCGATGCCCGGCCATCTCCTGCCTCCACAAGCTCCTGCACCCGGCTTCGGCGGAGCGAGATCACCGCGACCTCAGAGCCGGCGAAGAAGCCATTGATCAGAATCAGCATGAAGATGAACATCGTCTCGAGCACGAGTGTTCCGCTGCTTACGCCTTCCATCACGTTACTCCTTTTTTAGCTTCGCACCTTGAACCTCGCATCTTGCACCGCGAAGCTTATGGCCAGAGGCCGGGATCCGCCGCCAGTCGCTCTTCGAATGGACGAAGACGCTGCCGAAGCCTTTCGGTTGAAAATCCGAACCGTTCGCCCAGACGAAGGACGGCCGAGACGAGGTCGCATTGCTCCCTGGACTCGGTCTGAAGCACCAGCTCGATCAGCGGCGGTACATCATATGTGAGGAGTTCATGCATCAGGATGACGGATTCCGGTCGGTCTAAGGCGTAGCCCATCCGGTCAGCGAGGTCGACCACCTCCTGCGCCTCCCGGAGTCTATCCACGCTAGGACGTTCGCGCAGCCGCCTCACTCGCATTCCGAATGCCATGGACAGGAGATCCTGCAGGGACGCCTGCTGCGGAAGGCTGAGTCGCTTCGCCTCATCGGCCAGCAGGAGCAGGCTGCGGTACAGATCGGTCCCGCTATCGGATAGCCACTGCTGTAGGGACTCCTCCAGGTTGCGGGCCACGGTAAACTCAGCCGGGGCCCTCAGTGTCGCAGGGGGAGAGAGTTCGCCGTCGAAGAAAGCGCGGAGTAACCCCTGGGTTCGTGTCGTCAGCTCATCGTAGCGTTTGCGGAGCACGTCCCACCCTCTGTAGAGCGCCATTAAGACCTCCTGTCGCTCTTCCGGAGAAAGCATTTTTAGTGAAATCGGCGTTGCCGGGGTATCACTCGGCAGCGATACGCCTTCAACCTGACCCTTAAACGCCTCCAGCCTTCGCTGGAGATCATCCTCTCCTCTCCAGGGAAAAAGATAGCCGGCCATCCCATCGGCGTCTAACCATCTCAGGACAAATCCGAACTCCTTGCGCTCCAGTGTATGGGTTGAACAGGCCTCGACGCCGCCGGCGATCATTGTGCCATTCATGAGAGGAAAGCGCTCAAGGCTCAGCCGGTGGAGGTCGAAGGTGTGTACGCGATAGGGCTCGGGCAGGTTCTCCACCAGCGATCGTATTGCGTAAATGACTACTGGGCGAGTGAGCTCAACCCGTGCTGTACGAATCCGCATCTCCCAGATACGCCGGCCGTCGCGTTCGGTGGGGATATTACTCTTCGCGGCTTGGAGCCTGGCCAGGAATCGCGCCTCCAGGTGCGGCGATGCAAAGACAGCGGCGAGGTCGAGAGCCCGCGCCGCGTGTTTAAGGTTCTGCACGGCCTCGATGTCGGAGATATCGCTAAAGAACCAGCCGTCGCTGGACTGCATCAGCAAGGCCTGCCGCTGCATCTCCAGTAGTTGCGCCGCCGCCGCTCTATCCTGCGCCGAGAGCGATCGGCGACTGTGCGCGCTGAAAAATCGCTCAATTGAGGGCTGGCTCCGATCGAGGAGTATGGTAATGTAATCGTTTCTTGCGGTCCAGACATCGGTGAACAACCGACCTGCCTGTTCCGCAAAGAGTCGGTGCAGATCGTTGCGAAGGCCGTCAATAGCCTCTCGGAATGGGGCCCGCCAGCCTTGGCGCCAGCCCGGCTGGCCGCCGGTGCTGCACCCGCAGTCTTCCTTCCAGCGTCCCAGGCCATGGGCGCAACTCCAGGCGCTCCCCTCTCGAATGACCACTTCATGCGTAGGGGGAGCGCTCGCGAGATAGGCCCCGAAGTTAGTGACCGCGAATTCTTTCGGCGCAGTCTCTTTTGCCAGCAGAACAGCCAGTGCGCGCTCTCCGAATCGGGTGTGATGACCGTACGATTCGCCATCGGTGCAGAGGATGTGCAGGCGTGAGGGCGAGCTGCGGGCGACCTCGGCGAGCCGTCCGGCGAGGCGATCGGGCCCTTGCAGCAGACCCTCAAAGGCGATGGCGCGCGACAGGTCCGCATCGTAGAAAAACAGATCGATGGCGCTCCCATGCGGCAGACGACACCTGTACGGGCGCGAGGGATCGATCCAGTTCGAGCCTAGTTCACGCCACTGCTCCCCTCTCAACGGGCGAACCCTAGTCGCCTGCCAGGGCGCGAGGACGACATAACGGATCCCGTATTCACGAAGGAGCATGAGTGTCGACAGATCCACACCTGTTTCCGGAAGCCACATTCCCTCCGGCTCGCGGCCGAAGCGGGATTTGAACTCAGTGATCCCCCACGTGATCAGTGTGACGCGGTCCGTTGGGTCGGCGAGCGGCAAGATGGCGTGAACGTACGGGTGGGCCAGGGCATTGCCATGGCCGCCACACCGGATCACACTATCACGATCGCCCTCGATCATGCGGCGAACGGTCTCGGGGGCCTCGCGCTCGAGCCATCGGAAGAGAGTCGGCCCGATATCAAAGCTGATGCCCGCATAGTTATTGACCAGCCTGACGATCCGGCCTTCGTGGTCCAGGAGTCGGGCCCATCCATTCGGGGTATAGCACTCCGCAGCTATCCGCTGATTCCAGTCGTGGGCTGGGGCGGCGGACGGCTGCTGCTCAATTCCATCGGTCCAGGGATTCTCACGCGGCGGCTGGTAGAAATGCCCGTGGACGATCACCGATACTGTAGAGGGCGTACTCATTGCGGCTCGTCGGAGGCGCCGGACCGCCGGGTGGACTGGATCAGGCTTCGCAGGATCCGGCTGCGATTCGCTCCCCGCAAGAGGGATGATAGATCCTCGTACAGCGTAGGATCATCGATGAGGGCGCCAAGCGTCCCCTCCCCTTGAGCCAGACGCGAGGAGACCAGCTTAAGGTTGTTGGCGCTCGCTTGCAAGTCGGCCATGATGGTATCGGCTCGCGGATCGGCAAACAGCGCATGGGCCCATCCTTTCTGCTCCTGTAGTTTAGTGGCCAGTTCGTTGATAGCATGAGACGCCTGCTTCAGATCGGCCAGAACCGCTCGACCCTGGGGATCGTACAGGAGCGCCGGCAGCAGGCCTTCACCCTCATCCAGCGCCTTGGACATCCGAACAAGCGCGGTGGTCGTCTCCGATAGATCCTTCAGGATGTTGCCAGCGCGCTTCTCATACACCAGCGCGTGGAGCAGCCCGTTGCCATGTTCGATCTCCCCCATGATCCGGTTGAGGGAAGCAAGGCTTTCGGCAAGATCCGTCCGCGCTTCTGTGCCCGCTCCGCCGCCCACGAGCTGGCCCAAAGCGTCTGAGATCTTCACCACATTGCTTACGATTTGATCGCCTTTCTGGAGCAGCTTGGCGTAGTCGGGCGGGTCGACGCTCGCAATCGTCGCCCCTGGGGGCAGAACTGATTTATCAGGGCTGCCTACCGTTAACTCGAGCACCTTGTCTCCGACCAGTCCGATGGTCCCGATGCTTGCGATCGAATCCTCCCGAATCCGGTCCTGAAGCCTGGCGTTCAGACTCATGGTGACCCGGATCTTCTTGCTGGCAAGGTCCTTACTGAAGGTAATATCATCGACCGAACCGATGGAGGTGCCGGCGAGACGGACCGGCGCGCCGACATTCAGTCCCTCGATGTTGCTAAAAAAGGCGTACAGACTGTAGTGGCGTTCGAAGATCCGGCTCCGGCTTCCGATCGTCAGGACGAACACAATAAAAAGAGTCAGGAGTCCCAGGACAAAGATGCCCACACGCAACCGCGTCCACTGCTCACGTTCCGCCATCATACTTTTCCCATTCGGTAGAATCTCGAACCTTGAACGTCGAACTGTCTCTTACGCCATCGTCCCGTTGACAAACTGTCGAACCAGCGGGAGATCGGCGCGTTCGATCTCCCGTGGCGTTCCGACAATGACAATCTTACCCTTATCCAGCAGGCCGATCCGATCGGAGATCTTAAACGCGCTTCGCATATCGTGAGTGACCACTACGGACGTCACCTCGAGCTTTCTGTTCATATCCACGATCAACTCGTTGATCTTCTCGGTGTTGGTAGGATCCAGGCCGGTCGTGGGTTCGTCATATAAGATGATCTTTGGCGTCAGCGCGATTGCCCTGGCCAAGGCGACCCGCTTTCTCATCCCGCCCGACAGCTCGGCAGGCTCCTTATCCTCCGCGTCTTCGAGCCCTACAAGGTGGAGTGTCTCTGCGACCCGTTCTCGTATCTCCCATTCCGACATGGCGGTATGTTCCCGAAGGGGGTAGGCAATGTTTTCCGCCACTGAGAGGGAATCGAAGAGCGCCGAGCTCTGAAAGACCATCCCGATCTTCTTTCGGATCCTGATGAGCTGGTCCTCGGGCAGCGGTACAATGTCCTCCCCCTCAATGAGAATCTGACCCGCCTCCGGCTTCAGCAGGCCGACGATCAGCTTCAAAGTGACGCTTTTGCCGATCCCGCTTCCGCCGATGATGGTGACCGTCTCGCCAGGCTGAATTGTAAAATCCATTCCGGCCAGGATCGGCATGTGGTTGAACGACTTGTAGACCTGGCGAAACTCGATGGAAGGAGCGCTCATCTCACCAGCCCTCCAGCCACCAAAAGAACTTCGTCAAAAAGAAATCCGAGATGATGACAGCGATGGCCGAGGTGACAACGGTCGCCGTCGTGGCCTTGCCCAGGCCTTCTGTGCCGCCCACTGTAGCAAGCCCTTTGTAGCAGCCGACGATGGCAATGATGAAGCCGAAGACGACTGTCTTGCCCAGACCGCTCACAATATCGGCCAGCGTCAGGTTGCGGGTTACGGTATTGTAGTAGAGCTGGTAATCGACCTGGAACTCGTACCTGGAGATCACCATGCCGCCGAGAATTCCCAGGATGTCCGCCATGACCGTCAGCAGCGGCAGGACCAGCATTGTGCTCAGCACTCTGGGCACCACCAGCTTTTTGACCGGGTTCGCTCCCATCGCCCGCATGGCGTCGATCTGCTCCGTGACCTTCATCGATCCCAGCTCGGCGGTGATCCCGGAGCCGACCCGTCCCCCCACCAACAGGGCCGTGAGAACCGGCCCCAACTCGCGGACCATCGAGAGCGAGACGATAATTCCTACATACGCCTTCGCTCCGAATCGGCTCAGACCGTACGCGGTTTGCAACGCCAAGACGAGGCCGGTGAAGACCGCAGCTACGGCGGCGATCGAGATAGACTTCACCCCGATATGATCGGCTTGCCGGATGAGCTCACGGGGGTTGAAGGGATGCGTTAAGGCGCAGGAGACAGTATCATAGGTAAGCTGCGAGAGCCCGCCCAGCAATTCGAGCAATCGAATCGACTGGCCTCCAACGGCTGCAGCTACATTTCGCACAGCATGTCCTTGTTGCAGTTGTTTATCTCGACCTGGGACCCTTTTGAGTCAAGGTCCAGCCCTTGACAAATTGCTCAAACTCCGGTAGCCGGCCTTGAAAGGCCTCCGGCGAGGCGACATACACAAGGTCATAGGTACACTCGCCTTCCTTGGCGACGTAACTGCTGACCATCACGTCGGTCTCTTTGAGTCGCCCCGTGAGTACCGTGTGAACCGCCTCCGTACCGTTCAACGAGATGACGTTCTGGGCTAGTATCTGTTTTGGACCGATCCCGAAGAAGAGGCGTCTGGCTAACAGTCGAAGTGTCATCGGCCGCTGCTCTTCGCAACTGATAAACAGTGCAGCCACCTGACCACCCGGTTCAGCTCTGAAGGCTAACTCGGTTCCTCTCACCTCGAGCTGTCGCCAGCCATCGCTCAGCAGGGGAATCCTGAACCCTCGGGCTTCGTCGACCAGGAAGCCATCCACGACGTGGCGAGAAGCGCAGGCCGTGAGTGTGAACAAGACAAGAACCAAGGCGCCCTCAAAGCGCCAGGCGTATGGGAAGATGTGCCCCCCTCTCGACGCGTACACTCTCAGGTGAGGCATAACCGCGGATAACATAGGAATAAATAAATCATACTAGAAAGAAGGGCGAAACGTCAAGCTGCGCCCTGTGCTCAAACATAGAGATTGCCATCCGTCATCGCTTCGAAAGTCCCCCTCCTGCGTCATTGCGAGGGACCCAAAGCGAAGCGAAGGGGACCGAAACAATCTCACCGTTTTTTGCAGCGTCAAGTACGATGAGATTGCCGCGCCCCCGTTGGTCGCTCGCAATGACGAGCTTATGGGTGCGCCACCAGCGCATGGGGTATTGCGAGCGCCGCGACCGAACTCACCCAATTTCCCCCTTTTAAAAAAGGGGGGGGCGAGGAGGGATTTGGCGGTGAGATTGTCCAGAAAGCCTCTTACCTCCACAGGGGGCGTGGACTTTGATGCTCATGGGTCAACGATACAATCGGATAACTATAGGAGTGTGATCGTGGCATTTACAGCCTCATTTTGACCTTGACAAGCGTCTATCGGAATTTTATCGTAGCGTCACTTCGCTGCTGTCCGTATCCCGCTGAACCGGAGTATGTGCTCGTGATGACTGACAAGGTTCGGTTGTCGCGTTATGGTAGCCTCGGGCTGAAGGAATGTACGCGTGGCCCTTTGGAGTATACTGAGCTCCAAAGGGCCGTTGTGTTTTGATTTGAGGAACGGGGGGGGAGCAAGCGGGAAGCGATTCGCGTCGGAACTACTCGCACCACATTTACTGCGGAGGAGGCCATGATGAATGTTGTTTCACCTCCATCAGATCCAACGGTCCAATATCTCATTGGTGATCTTTACCATGACCTCGGCATTCCGCATTTCCAGCGTGGCCTCGTATGGAATGACGACAACACATCGCTCCTACTGGAATCCCTATACTTTGATACGCCGTGCGGCACCATCATTCTCTGGAAACCTGAGGAGCCCGGAGAGCACGGCATCCCGCTGTTGGGGTCTGACAAACCGCAATACTGGGTCATCGATGGCCAGCAGCGGATTCGGAGCCTCCGCGGCGCATTAGGGCCAGAAAACGGAAGATCGGCCCAGAGCACATCCGACGAAGAGGGGGACGACACCGAGCCGAATGCACGGCGCGTCTGGTGCCTGAACCTATCACGCGTCCCGGAACTCGCCGGTTTCTTCGACCCCAGCATGTCGCGGTACCCGATGTTCTGTCTGATCGCAGATCCGACAAGGCAGGGGGCGCGCTTCAAGCACAACTTCATTCCGCTCTATCTTTTCTTCGGAGATCAGGACGCGGATATCCACGCACGCATCAAGCCGGCAAATGCCGCCACGGACGAGGTTGTGCAACAAATAAAGGAGATCCATCTTAGGAGGCGCATTGGTCAGCTTCGCGAGAGGCAAGTCTTTTTCCTGAAGACCCTCAGGGAGTCCCAGGACAAGAACGAGAACCGCCTTGCCGATGTAGTCGCACTCTACAACCGGATCAACAGCGCTGGAAAGCGAGTAGAGTCCGAGGAGAAGGCTTTCGCCACGCTCGTCTCGCTCTATTCGCCAACGAATGAGCGGCTCGGGCAATTCTTTCACGCCGTCCATCCTCCAGATGAGCACGACCATCCGGAGGGGCATGCCAACAATCTGGAACGGGATGATATTCTCGAGCGGCGGAAGGAGCGGAACTTCGGGTTCAAGCTCTTCATTCGCACATTCATCCAAGTATACGCCTATCGCTTCGGTTATTCCCCCGGCAGCAACTCGTTTTCTTTCGAGGTGGTCAACAGTCTCCCGTTCCAAATGAGGCTCAAGAATAATACCAAAGAGATCGAACGACTGTTCGATCGTACGGACAAGGTTGTGCGATTCGTACGATGGGATATACTTCATGACGGTCTCAAATGTGATGACCTACAGACCTTACCTGACACTATGTCGCTGCTCCCCCTTTTCCAACTCTTGATCCGCTTCCCGGACCTCATAAAACCGGAGATGAATAGGTACGCGCCGGTCCTGTCATGCTTGGCCTTAAGGCTTCTCCTCGTTCAGAATCCGAGCCAAGAGAAGATTTTCAAGCTTGTCAATGAAGTCAATCGAGCCGAAACGGCCAAGGACTGCCTTGAGAAGTTGCACCGCAGTATTTCTCAGCCTGCCGACCTCCGAGAACACTTGTCCATCTGGCTTAAAGATTCCAACACGCTCATGGACCGCTATGTCTTGATGCTGTATTGGCTCCTGCGAAAAGAAGGCGCTCGCGATTTCTCATACAAGAATCTGAACGAGACGAAACGCTTGTGGAGGCAACAGGGGCAAGAGGTCGCCTTGGAGGAAGGTGTGGAACCAGAGAAGCAGCACATCGTGCCTTATAGCTTACTCAAGAAGCTCTATAACATCGAGGAGCGGGGACGGGTCAGCCGACATCCGTCCAACAACATCGGCAACATCACCTATATCTCGCATGAACTGAATGACTATGAGACAGGGTTGGGAAGCGACCCAATCGATCTCAAATGGGAATCTCCCGAGAACCGGGAGCATCACTTCCTCGGAGCCGATGGGGAGGTTAGAAAAAGCTACGAGAACGCCAAAGAAATGGCGAAGAACGCAAACGATACGGCCACGCAGGCCTTCGAGGAGTTCTGTAAGTGCCGTCGAGAGTTGATTGCAGAGGCATTCGTGAAGTGGGTCGAGGAACTTGCGCCGGAGCTAACGATTTCGGAGGAGGTGAAGCCAGCGCTACGTGTGGATCCGTCACTGTGGGATCGAGTCCGGCGGTTGGATTGCCCAGACGACATCGAGGACGCCATGCTGGAAATGATCACTAGCGGACAGCTTCAGCTCAGGACGTGGAGGTCCAAAAAGACTTCGGCAGAAAAATGGGTTGGCCGGGTGTCGTCACCCCCTGACAAGGGTTTTATTATTCGGGTCTTTGACGACCGGCTTGAGGTCGAGCCAGCCGCCGATTCGCCGCGTTACGAGGCGCTTCAGAATCTGATGGTCGATAAAGGGGTGTCTCGCACGAAACAAGGCGTCAAGGATGGAAACTGGGTATTGCAGGCGCAAGGAGAGAACGCGGTAATCACTTCAGAAATTCTGATCGAGTTCGGACAGCAGTTGTCAGGCATCGACCTGGTAGGATGATAGGCCCGTAGGCCTGGTTGAGAAACGAAACCCAGCTAAACGGCGGCTAGGCGACCATATTCACGCGCGAGAATGGCTAGCGGGTCGTACCGTTTCACGATGAATGTGGTTAGGCGGCGCGGCAACGATCTCTTGGTTGGGCGCATCGCCGGGTTGTGTGGGATGATCTGGTAAGGCAACATGGCATATGCCTTGCCGATCGGGCGGTGGTATCGCCGGAAGCCGCAATGTACCAATAGCAATAGGAGTGAATTGCCAGGATTCGCTTCACTCATCCCAGCCTACCGGACTTACGGCAAGCGATCAGGGAAGCCCATCGGCGGTGCATTCGTCGGATCAAAGTACGTTAAGACTATGGGAGCAACTCAAACGCTTTGCAATGGCGCGGACGAATGAGGGAAAAATCACGCCGGTCGGTCGTCAGAATGCGCGAGATTTTCAAACGCTCGGCCGTCGCCACCACGGCCGCGTCAACGAACCCGATTCGCGCAGTCGCATAGCGATTGAGGAGTTCAAGGGTACGTTGTAAGTCTTGGAGTATGAGCTGCTCCAGCGTCATCTCGCCGTTCATAAGTGAGTAGACCAGTTTCTGTTCGGCTTCAGGTCCCAGATGGGTGGCCAGCAGGTAGGCGGCTTCTGGCAGCACGGCGACGGATACAATCAGCTCAGCTCGTGAATGCTTGAGGAACCCGACCACTCGAGCGTGCCAGTCGTCATCTTGATCGGCCATCGCGTACAGGGGGCCAGTATCAACGAGGATCGACGGCATCAGCGGCCGAAGCCCTTACCGAGCAACTCCTCAGCGTGTTCGGCCACATCCTTGCGCCCGCTTCGACCGATTGCCATCAGTGAAAGACTGGAACGTCTGGATCGACGGCGTGAGGCGTAGCGTTCGAGCGCGGTTCTGATGATCGCCGATAACGTAGTCTGCTCGCGCCTCGCAATTTCACGCAACCTGTTCAGTAGATCTTCGTCCGCAAAGACTGTTGTCCGTTTCATCTCAACCTCCTGGCACAATACATATATATGCTAACATATCTTGGCGGACGAATTCAACTGCGCATCGAAATCCGAAAAATCCCGGGACACGATACCGATTCCGACGACAGCGCCATAGGCTGGGTTGAGGAACGAAACCCGGCTCAACGCTAGCCATCCGCTCAACGACAGCTATCCGAAGACACACCCACGCCAGCATGGCCTCTGGATCGTATTGTTCTACGATGAATGTGGTCGAGCGTCGCGGCAACGATCTGTAGACGCGGTGTATCGGTTACGCCACAACGACGGATACTTCAGTCCGCACCTTTCATCATACGAATACGAGCTCGCCTCCTTGGCTTCAAAAGTTTGCCCCCACACCCTGGCCTTTTGATACTGCTGCAACTCGGGAAAATATTTGGCGTCGAACAGCTTCCGACCGAGCCTCAGACGCTTGACTTTTTAGTGAAAGATACGATATACAATAGGCAACTAAAGGTTATTCAAACGGCGTATGAATCGAAGGAGCTGAGGATCTTTCGCGGGAGCGAAATCCGGTCGTATCGTTTTCGGTTGCCTGCGCCTGTTCTTGTCCACCAGGGCGGGAAAGGAAGGCCCCGAGGTATGATGGTTATTCGCCTCAGTACCGGCTTTGGCGGGGCGGTCATCGCAGGTATGAACCCTCCGCAGGTCTCCCCAAGATCTTTTCTTGTGGTTTCACCATTCTCTCACAGCTCGAGTAGAGTCAGAGTGGGTTTGACCAATGCGAATTCGTAAAGCCATTGTACCTGCTGCGGGTTTGGGGACGCGGTTCCTCCCCGCAACGAAGGCGCAACCAAAAGAGATGCTCCCGATTGTGGATAAGCCTACCATCCAGTACGTGGTGGAGGAAGCCGCCGCGTCGGGGATCGAGGATATCATCATTGTGACCGGTCGGGGGAAGGATGCGATCGAGAACCACTTTGATCGATCGCTGGAGTTGCAAATTGCGCTTGGGCGGCAAGGCAAAGAGGAGCAGTTGCAGGAGATCGAGCGGATCTCCGAGTTGGCATCGTTTTGCTACATCCGTCAGGAGGAGCCCCTCGGCCTGGGGCACGCGATCCTCACGGCCAGAGCCCTTGTGGGAAATGAGCCTTTCGCCGTCTTGCTTGGAGACGACATCATCGATGCTGAGGTCCCCTGTCTGGAGCAGATGATTGCAGCATTTGAACGGTATCAGTCCTCGATTATTGCCGTACAGCAGGTCAGTAAGGAGGAAACCGGCAGTTACGGGATCATCGATCCCAAGTGGGCTGATGATTCGGTCTACCAGATCCTGGATCTGGTAGAGAAGCCGACTCCCGAGGCGGCTCCGTCCGATCTGGCCATCATCGGGCGTTACATTCTGACGCCGGAAATCTTCGAGGCGCTTGAACAGACCGCACCGGATAAAGGCGGAGAGAT
Organism: Candidatus Methylomirabilota bacterium; assembly: GCA_028870115.1. NCBI lineage: Bacteria > Methylomirabilota (SeqCode) > Candidatus Methylomirabilota bacterium. Next base: position 1,749 of record JAGWQH010000011.1, on the reverse strand, counting down.
TCAGCTTACGAACGGCCTGCGGGCGCTGCTGAAAACACAAACGATGTACGGGCTCGCGTTCCGCGGGTACCGATATGATGCGGGGAGCAAGCTGGGTTTTTTGAAGGCGACCGTGCAGTTTGCGCTCAAGCGTCCGGACTTGGCGCCGGGATTGCGGGCATACCTGAGAACACTCAGCCTGGGCGAGGTGGGAGCAACTGCGGAACGGGACCGGAAGGAGAACTGAAAGCCGTGGCGGACGAGAAGCCTGTCCTGAGTTCGATCGAAGGAACGATAGAAAGTACAGAGCAGATGTCGGTCGCAGACACCGAGCAGTCCGAGACCAAGACCGAGGCACAGGCTCGGAAGATGCCTGAAACGATCCCGCTCCTGCCGGTGCGAGATGTGGTGATCTATCCCTTCATGATCTTGCCTCTCTTTATAGGTCGGGAGAAATCGGTCCGAGCGGTAGACGAATCGCTGTCGAGGGACCGCCTCATCCTGCTGGTGGCGCAACGGGATGCTGAGAAGGAGGATCCCGGCACCGATGAGATCCACTCGGTCGGGACCGTGGCGATGATCATGCGGATGCTCAAGATGCCGGACGGGCGGGTCAAGGTGCTGGTTCAGGGTCTTTCCCGCGCGAAGGTCATTGGGATTGAGCGGCGCGAACCCTACTTCGAGGCGAGGATCGCCGAAGTTCCCGAAACGGATCTGGCCACGCCTGCCGTTGAGGCGGAGGCACTGATCCGTTCGGTCAAGGAGCTGGTCAGCAAGAGCGTGGCCCTCGGAAAGCAAATCTCATCGGATGTGGTGGTAATTATCAATAACCTCGAACACCCGGGCCGTCTGGCCGACCTCGTAGCCAGCCACCTGGATCTGAAGATGGAGCAGGCCCAGGAGGTCCTGGAACTGTTCGATCCAACTCAGCGCTTGAAGCGGGTCAGTGAGCTGCTGGGCAAGGAGCTCGAGGTGCTCGAGGTACAGCATCGAATCCAGAGCCAAGCTCGGGAGGAGATGGACAAGACGCATCGGGAGTATTACCTCAGAGAGCAGTTAAAGGCCATCCAGAAAGAGCTTGGCGAGACCGACGACAGAAATCAAGAACTGAAGGAGTTGGAGCAGAAGATCCGGAAGGCCAAGATGCCCGAAGCGGTCGAGTCCGAGGCAAAAACGCAACTCGGACGGCTTAGCCGGATGCATCCTGATGCGGCGGAGGCCTCTGTCATCCGGACGTATCTTGACTGGCTGATCGAGCTGCCGTGGAGTCGGCCAACCAAAGACAAGCTGTCGATTAAGCAGGCGTCCAAGATTCTCAACGAGGACCACTACGACCTTGAAAAGGTCAAGGAGCGAATCCTCGAATACCTGGCTGTCCGCAAGCTGAAAAAGAAGATGAAGGGGCCGATCCTCTGCTTTGTTGGGCCGCCGGGGGTGGGGAAGACATCCCTTGGCCGTTCCATCGCCCGCGCCCTGGGGCGCAAGTTCATCCGGATCTCGTTGGGCGGTGTTCGCGACGAGGCGGAGATCCGCGGCCACCGGCGGACGTATATCGGGGCGTTGCCCGGTCGGGTCATTCAGGGGATCAAGCAGGCCGGGTCGAACAATCCCGTCTTTATGATCGACGAGGTCGATAAGGTCGGAGCCGATTTTCGGGGTGATCCCTCTTCGGCCCTGCTGGAGGTGCTGGATCCGGAGCAGAACTATAGCTTCAGCGATCACTATCTCGGCGTCCCCTTTGATCTCTCCAACGTGATGTTCATCTGTACG
>JAGWQH010000010.1 GCA_028870115.1 Candidatus Methylomirabilota bacterium | reverse complement strand
CGGCTTTCGACTCCTTGCTCATGGTCATCCTTCGACAGGCTCAGGACGAACGGATTTTACAAACCACGCCCTCCGATATTCCCAGCCGGTCATCCTGAGCCCTTGACAATCAAGACAGTTGCTTCGACAGGCCAACCGTTCGTCCTGAGCCTGTCGAAGGACGGTTGGCATGCTCAGGACAGGCCTGTCGAAGGAAACGGCTGGGATGTAGTTCATTTCGCCTCACCCAGTTCGGCCAAAAACGGGCCGATCGCCTCCAGCGGCAGCACCTTGTCGACCTCAGTGGCGGCAATGGCGGCCTCCGGCATCATGGCCGCTTCGGCGGTGTGCGGGTCCTGCACCACCGTCAGGCCCCCTTTCCGCTTGACGGCCGCTAACCCTTGCGCGCCATCCAGGCTGTTGCCGGTCAGGACGACACCGACCAGCCGATCGCGATAGACGTCGGCCGCCGACTCGAACAGCACATCGATCGAGGGCCTCGCATTCAAGACGGGCGCGTCCGTCGACAGGGCAACATGGCCCTTTTCGACGAGCAGGTGATAGTCGGACGGCGCCAGATAGACAAACCCTGGCCGAATCGGTTCCTTGTCGTCAGGCTCCACCACGGGCAGCGTGGTCAGATCCTGCAAGAGGTTCACGAGTATCTCGTCGGCGTCCTGCCGTCGGTGTTGTACGACGGCTACGGCCACCGGGAACCCTTTCGGCAACGCCTCCAGCACGTGCTTCACCGCAGTCAGCCCCCCTAAGGACACCCCGATGACGATTAACTCATACGCCATAGTCGGTTGAAAACATCTTGTTGAGCTTTGTATACGTAACGCAAGCCATAAATATCTTTATACCGCTCATGGTGAATCCTTCGACATCTCTAACCGTTCGTGGTGAGCCTGTCGAACCATGAACGGATCAGTCTTCAACAAACCTGCTCCGAGGAGACCAACCGTTATCCTTCGACGGGCTCAGGATGAACGGCTGGCACATCGAAGCCTGTCCTGAGCCTGTCGAAGGACTCAGGACGAACGGTTGAAATATCGCAGCGCCGCTTACTGCATCACTTACGCCTTCGGTATAGCTTATGGCGGTCATCCAGGACATCATAGTCGGTCTCGTGAGACGTGAACTTGATCGACTCTTTGCTGCCCAGACCGAGTACACCGGAGTCGGCCAGGCTGTCGTAGAGCAGGTTGTGGACGCGCGCCTGAAGAGATTTGTTGAAGTAGATCATCACGTTCCGGCACAGGATCAGGTGGAACTCATTGAACGAGGCGTCGGTGACGAGGTTGTGCTGGGCCCAGACGATATTCGTGCGCAGTTCCGCGCCCAGTATGGCGTTGTCGTACTTGGCGACGTAATAGTCGGCGAAGGTGCACAAGCCGCCCGCCTGCATGTAATTGGCGGTGTAGTCTTTCATGGCGTTGAGTTTGAAGATGCCCGCCTTAGCCTTTTCCAGCAGGACTCCGTTCATGTCGGTAGCGTACAGCCGGCTCTTCTCGTACAGCCCCTCCTCCTGGAGGAGGATTGCCATCGAATAGACCTCTTCACCGCCGGCGCAGCCGGCGTGCCAGATGCGGATGAACGGCTCCGCCCGCAAGAGCGGCACGACCTTTTTACGGAGCGCCAGGTAAAACGCGGGATCACGGAACATGGCCGTCACGTCGACCGACATCGTCATCAGGAACCGCTCCATGCAGGCCGGCTCGCGCAGGATCTTCTCCTGCAAACCGGAGATCGTCGTCACCTGTTCCTCCCGGATACATTGCCTGACGCGGCGCTTGAGCGAGGCCTCAGCGTACTCGCGGAAGTCGTAGCCGTACCGCTGATAGACCCCCTCAAGCAGCAGGCTAAGTTCGATCTCTTCCAGTTCGTTTTTGTTCATTGTCACCTAAGTCTGTCCTGCCAGATCTTGTTGTGCTTCGACGGGCTCAGCACGAACGGGACAACATTAATCTTATCCATTGCCCATACCGTCCGCCGCTAGTCATCTGACAGGCTCACCTGTAAAGCCAGACGCGCATCAACGACAGCAACTGATCGGTGTTGACCGGCTTGGCGATGTAATCCGAGGTCCCCGCCTCCAGGCACTTTTCCCGGTCGCCCTTCATGGCCTTGGCCGTCAGGGCCACAATCGGCAGCTTCTTGAACTTCGGGCTCTTGCGGATGGCGCGTGTCGTATCGTAGCCGTCCATCTCCGGCATCATCACGTCCATCAGCACCAGCTCGATATCAGGAACCGTCTGCAACCGCTCCAATGCCTGCTTGCCGTTTTCGGCGCTTACCACCACCAGGCCGTGGCGCTCCAGCACGCTGGTCAGCGCGAAGATGTTGCGGACGTCATCGTCGACGATCAGCACCTTCTTGCCGGTGAGCGCCGTGTCCGACTGGTAGAGCGCCTCCAGCATCCGTCGTTTGGCGGCGGGCAGATCCGCCACCATCCGGTGCAGGAAGAGTGAGGTCTCGGCCAGCAGCCGCTCCGGCGACCGCGCCCCCTTCACGATCACCGACTGCGCCATCTGCTGCAGTTGAGCCTCTTCTCGCTTGGTCAACTCCTTCCCCGTGTACACAATGACCGGGACATCGCGCAGGGCGGGCTGCTTCTGCATCCGTTCCAGGAATTGAAACCCGCTGATGTCCGGCAGCTTCAGGTCCAACACGATGCAGTCATACCGCTCGGCGCTTAACGCCGCCAGCGCCTCCTTGCCGGTGCCAACATCGGTAATCTGCACATCGCCGTTGCCGATCAGTTCGATAATGCTCCGGCGATCGGTCTCGTCGTCTTCCACTACCAGCAGTTTCCGTAACTGAGACCCGGCAAATGCATCAATCCGGACAAACGCCTCATCAAGCGTCTCCTTGCTCACGGGCTTGGTCAGGTAGGCAATGGCCCCGTGCTCCAGGCCGTGTCGCCGGTCGTCCTCGACCGAGATGATGTGGACGGGAATGTGGCGGGTCATCGGATCGATCTTCAAGCGATCCAGGACAGTCCACCCATCGATATCCGGTAGGATGATATCGAGGGTGATCGCCGTCGGCTTGTAGTCGCGCGCGAGGATCAGCGCCTCCTCGCCGCGCGCGGTGACGACCCCCTTAAACCCTTTCTCCCGCGCCATCCCCAACAGGATCGGCGCAAACTTCGGATCGTCCTCCACGATCAACAGCACCCGATCGCCCGGCTGGATCGTCGCCCGGTCGTCGGCAGCCGCCTCAAGGGTGGCCGCCAGGCTGACAGGCGAATCGGGCGCGGCGCGGCGTGCCGGCGCAGCCGCCTTCCCGCCGGGAACCCGTGGCGCAGGCGTGGCCCGACCCGGTCCAGGACCCGGCCCCGGCGCGCCACCCCCTGAACCGCCCATGCCTGGAAGCATGGCGGATGGTCCCACATAGGTCTGGGGCAGGTAGAGGGTAAAGGTGCTGCCCTGACCCGGTGTGCTCACCAGGCGGATCTCGCCGCCCAGCAGGTGCGTGATCTCGCGACTGATGGCGAGGCCCAGGCCCGTCCCGCCGTATTTGCGGGCGGTCCCCCCTTCAGCCTGCTGGAACGCCTCAAAGATGATCTTCTGCTTTTCGGGCGGGATACCGATGCCGGTGTCGCTTACGGCAAAGGCGATGACCTGCTGGGCCCGGTTCAAAATCTCGTGGTCGCGGCTCCAGCCTTCGGACGCCGGGTAGATGCGCAGGTCCACCTGCCCCCGCTCGGTAAACTTGAAGGCGTTCGACAGCAGGTTCTTCAACACCTGCTGGAGCCGCTTGGTATCGCTATAGACGGCCTGAGGCAGGCTCGGATTCAATTCGATCCCGAACCCCAGCCCCTTCGACGTGGCCACATGGCGGAACGTGCGCTCGACATGGTCGCGCAGGCCGGAGAAGAGCACCTCCTCCACATCCACCGTGACGGTGCCCGATTCGATCTTGGACAGGTCGAGGATATCGTTGATCAGGTTGAGCAGGTCGCTGCCCGAGCCGTGAATCGTACCGGCAAACTCCTTCTGCCTTTCCGTCATGTTACCTTCGGGGTTCTCGGCCAGTTGCTGCGAGAGGATGAGGAGACTGTTGAGTGGCGTCCGCAGCTCATGCGACATATTCGCCAGGAACTCAGACTTGTACTTGGATGTGAGCGCCAACTGCTCGGCCTTTTCCTCGAGTGTCGTGCGGGCCACCTCGATCTCACGGTTCTTCCGCTCGACCTCGCTGTTCTGCTCGGCCAGCAGGCGGGCCTTCTCCTCGAGCTCTTCATTCGTCTGCTGCAGCTCGGTCTGCTGGCTGCCCAGCTCCTGCGCCAGCGACTGCGACTGCTTGAGCAGCTCTTCGGTGCGGCTACCCGCCTCAATCGTGTTCAGCACGATCCCGACGCTTTCCGTCAACTGCTCCAGGAATGCCTGATGGATGGCGCTGAACCGCTCGAACGACGCCAGCTCGATCACCGCCTTGACATTGCCCTCGAAGAGGACCGGCAGGACGATGATGTTGATCGGCGGCGCCTCGCCCAGCCCGGAGTTGATCTGGATGTAGTCACCGGGCACGTTGCTGAGCAGGATGCGCTGCTTTTCATACGCGCTCTGCCCCACCAGCCCCTCGCCGATGCGGAACTCGTTCGCCAGATGTTTCCGCTCTTTGTACGCGTAGGCGGACAGCAGCTTCAGGTGCGGCTGGCCGCCGTCCTGGGATTCCGTGATGTAAAAGACCCCGTGCTGCGCGTTGACCAGCGGCGCCAGGTCGCTCAGGAGCATGCGGGCTACCGCCAGCAGATCGCGCTGCCCCTGCAGCATCCGCGTGAACTTGGCCAGGTTGGTCTTCAGCCAATCCTGCTCGGTGTTGGTCTGGGTCGTCTCCCGCAGGTTGCGAATCATCTCATTGACGTTGTTCTTCAGTTCGTCCACCTCGCCGCGGGCCTCGACCCTGATCGAACGGGTCAGGTCGCCCTTGGTCACGGCGGTGGCCACATCCGCGATCGCCCGCACCTGGGTGCTGAGGTTCGCCGCAAGCTGGTTCACGTTATCGGTCAGGTCTTTCCAGGTGCCGGCAGCGCCCGGCACGTTGGCCTGGCCGCCCAGCCGCCCTTCGACGCCCACTTCGCGGGCCACCCCCGTGACCTGGTCGGCGAAGGTGGCCAGCGTATCGATCATGCTGTTGATAGTATCGGCGAGGGTCGCAATCTCGCCTTTGGCCAGGAACGTCAGCTTCTGCTTCAGGTCGCCGTTGGCCACCGCGGTGACGACCTTGGCGATGCCGCGCACCTGGTCGGTCAGGTTGGCCGCCATCCCGTTGACGCTGTCGGTCAGGTCCTTCCAGGTGCCCGACACGCCCCGCACCACCGCCTGGCCGCCCAGCTTCCCTTCGGTGCCGACCTCGCGGGCCACGCGGGTGACCTCGGAGGCGAAGGAGTTGAGCTGGTCCACCATGATGTTGATGGTGTCCTTCAGCTCCAGGATCTCACCCCGGGCGTCGACCGTAATCTTTCGCGACAGGTCGCCGTTGGCCACGGCCGTCGTCACGGTCGCAATGTTACGTACCTGGCCGGTCAGGTTGGCCGCCATCCCGTTGACGTTATCGGTCAGGTCTTTCCAGGTGCCGCCTACGCCGGCGACGACCGCCTGGCCGCCGAGCTTGCCGTCAGTGCCGACCTCACGGGCCACGCGGGTGACCTCGGAGGCGAACCCGTTCAACTGATCCACCATCGTGTTGATGGTGTCTTTGAGCTGCAGGAACTCGCCCCGGGCGTCGACCGTAATCTTTCGCG
>JAGWQH010000009.1 GCA_028870115.1 Candidatus Methylomirabilota bacterium | reverse complement strand
TGATGAGGGCCGGGGTGATGACCGCAAACATCATCTGGTAAATCATATAGGCTTGGTGCGGGATGGTCGCCGCATAGTCGGGGTTGGGATCCAGCCCTACACCGCGAAGCCCCACCCAGGCAAGGCTCCCGATGATCCCGCCCGTATCTGGGCCGAAGGCCAGGGAGTAGCCCCACAGCGCCCACTGCACGCTGATTAAGGCCAGAATGATGAAGCTGTGCATGATCGTTCCCAGCGCGTTCTTTCGGCGGACCAAGCCCGCATAAAACAGGGCGAGACCGGGGGCAGTCATTAGCAACACCAATGCCGAAGAGGTGAGCATCCAGGCCGTATCGCCGGAGTCGATCTTGGGCGGCGTCGGCGGGGCGGGTGTAGAGGCCGCTACGACAGATTGGTTCGGAACGGCCTGTTGGGCGAGAGTTGGAGTGGGGGCGGATAGCAACAATGCTGCGCCAAGAACCAGTAGGATGACGGCGTTTACGATGCGTCGTTGTGGCATAGCTGCTCCTTATTGTGGTGTGGGAGAATGTGAGAAACCCGCAATAGTGTTGAACACGACATTTTTGTCGGAAACATCGAAGGTATACAAGTGAGCAGTTTCCGTGCCAACGCCGTTCTCCAGCTCAAGAACCGAGATTGAAATGTGTCATTGCGAGGGGGCGCAGCGATAGAAGCAATCTTGCAGTGCAACGACGGTGAGATTGGCGGCTCCATTCGGTCGCTCGCAATGACCGATAGGCCTCTCTTTTCACTTTCCAGTGTCCATAAAATGGGCAGAGTGAAATCGTGGTGCTTATAACTTGGGCGTGGTGACTATTACCCTGACAAGTAGTCAATCCTTGATGATAATGATTGCTGGCTGTTTGCCTCCCGTACTCGAATCAGGGTTTGAAGAAGCCTTTCAGGATGCTCCCTTTTTGCCTTTTTCACCTTGACAGGTATCGGGTGCTATACTATGTATGCTGCGTGCGGGGTTGCTGGAGATGAGGTTGACGAGGAGAGAGCGCTGCGAGAGCCGTAGTCGAGGGCGAGCCTGGCGACTTGGTGACGCAGCAAAAGCGATTATCACGGTAGAGGCGGACATTGGCTGATCAGAGCACGACCGGAGGGGATCGAGAAGATCACGTAAGCGCGACGCCGGAGGAGAATAGTTCGACCCTCTGGTCGCGGCGTGATTTTTTTTGTCTCGCAGGGTGGTGTGGAATAGCGGCCGGACTTGGTGTCGGCGGCGTGGCATTCGGACGCTTTATGTTCCCTAGAGTACTCTTTGAGCCGGTAGCGGTGTTCAAGGCCGGTCTGCCGGAGGAGTATCCGGTCGGAACCGTCAGTGAACGATGGAAACAGGAGGAGCGCGTCTGGATCGTCCATGAGCCTGATGGATTTTACGCACTCCTCGCGATCTGCACACATCTCGGCTGTACCCCGAACTGGTTGAGTGCGGAGAACAAGTTCAAATGCCCCTGCCACGGCAGCGGCTTCCGTAAGTCCGGGATCAACTTCGAGGGTCCTGCTCCCCGTCCGTTGGAGCGGATCAAGATCACCCTGAGCGACGATGGGCAGCTTTTGATCGACAAGAGCGTTGTATTTCGTTTCGAGAGGGGAGACTGGACCAAGCCTGGGGCGTTTCTTAAATTGAAGGTATAACCCGTAGGGGCAGGGCTAGCCCTGCCCAAGGAAGGGCGCCGCAAGCGGCGCCCCTGCAAGTTCACGGTCCGGTTGAAGAGGGTACGATTCTTAATGCCCAACCTGAGCGAGCTGAAGAAAAGGATCGTCGAGTCGCAGCTATGGCGCTCGATGTTTCGCCATGGGTATCCCGATACCCCGCGCAACCGGGTGCTGCAGATCATGGCGAATGTCTGGCTGCACCTGCATCCCCCCAAGATCCGACGCCACGCCATCAAGATTCGCTTTACCTGGTGTATGGGTGGCGTCACCTTTCTGATGTTCCTGGTGACGGTGGTGACCGGTGTCATCCTGATGTTCTACTACCGCCCGGTGGCTGAGTACGCGTATGCCGACATGAAATACTTGCAATACGATGTCCCGTTCGGGATGATTATGCGAAACATGCATCGGTGGGCGGCCCATGGCATGGTGATCACCGTCTGGCTGCACATGTTCCGTGTATTTATGAGCGGCTCATACAAACCACCGCGAGAGTTTAACTGGGTTGTCGGGGTCGTGCTGCTGACCATCACGCTGCTCCTGAGTTTTACCGGCTATCTGCTGCCGTGGGACCAGCTTTCGATCTGGGCTGTGACGGTCGGTACTAACATGGCCAGGGCTACCCCATTCGTCGGGAGTGAGGGGCCATTCGGCGAGGTGGTCGGCGTCACTCCGCGATACGATGCCAGGGCGTTCTTGCTTGGTGGCACCCTCGTTGGCCCCCCTGCGCTGCTCAGATTTTACGTGCTACACTGTATCTTTTTACCCATCCTGATCAGCCTCCTCATGATCGTGCATTTCTGGAGGATCAGGAAAGACGGGGGGATCTCGGGCCCATTATAGTGGTTAGTGATTAGCGGTCAGTAATTAGTGGGGGAGTGAAGAGTAATGACTCACAACCAGCGACGGGCAAAGCGATGGCTGACGTAAAAGAGCATACGACGCCGAAACCTGTTGTGCAATCTGCCGGCGCGGATGAACCTGCAGTGGCCGATAGGGTCCATGTCTGGCCCTACCTCGTGCGCAACGAGTTCATCTGTTCGATCATTGTGATGGTGATTCTGACCGTCTGGTCGATCGTGATCGACGCCCCTCTGGAGGAGCCGGCCAATCCCACACAGACCCCCAATCCGAGCAAGGCGCCATGGTACTTTCTGGGACTTCAGGAGATGCTGGTCTATTTCGATCCCTGGTTTGCCGGCGTGGTCCTGCCCAGCCTCATTATCGTCGGGCTCATGGTTATTCCGTACGTCGATGTGAATCCCAAGGGCAACGGGTATTACACCTTTCGGGAGCGGCCCTTCGCGATTACGACTTTTCTGTTCGGTTTTTTCTTTCTGTGGATATCGCTTATCATCACAGGCGTGTTTTTCAGGGGCCCCGGCTGGAACCTGTTCTGGCCGTGGGAAACCTGGGATCCCCACATGGTGATTGCGCTCACCAACGTCAATCTGCCCGCGTGGGGTCCGCTTCGGTGGATGGGTAACCCCAAGATCGCTGGGATCGAGCTGATCGGGCTCGTGTTGATTGCGCTCTACTTCAGTACGGCGCTCGTCTTTTACTACGTCAAACGGGATACGAGCGACACGATCCGTCAGTTGGGCCCTGTGCGTTATGGGATCGTGGCCTTCCTCTTCCTGACGATGATGAGCCTTCCGATCAAGGCGTTCCTCCGTCTGGCATTCAACATCAAGTATCTTTGGGTGACGCCCTGGTTCAATATTTAACGCCACAGTCGAGGTTACCTGGTGCAATCGTGGAGAAAGTGGCGCACGAGTAAGCTGGCAGAGCAGCGATCCTTACGGATCCTGTTTTTTATTGCGAGTATGCTTTTTGTGCTGGTGGCCGTCTGGGCAGTGTGGAATGAGGAGAAGACCCGGCGTCCGTGGAAAGCATACCAGCAGGAGTTTAATCGGCTGGAGTATGGACAGGTCGCTCGGGAACTGGCCGTGGAGCGATCTAGGCTCGGCACGCCGGACGTTCAGGCCACCCTCGCCAAGTTACAGGCGGATCTCAAGGCGGCGCAAGCGAGGTTGGCCGGACCCGACTCAACCAAGGCGCAGCAACTCCTTGCGCAACGTGAGGCCGGATATGCCGACATAAATATGAAGGCCCAGTTTATCAAGAGCGAGCTGGATGAAGCGCTCTACTGGGTGGAGCATGCCATTCAGAGTAAGGAGGATACCACAAAGCCCCGAGCCAAGGTGGCGGCGATTGAAAAACGGTTACGAGAACTCTCCGTCCAGGTGGATAGGCTGAGGGCGCGGGTGGAAGAAGCTCGGACGGTCGTTAAGCGGTTTCAGGTCGATGTGGATACCATTCAGGGCAGGATCGAGGAGCTCAATACCCCGGTTATCACGCTTGAGCGACGTCTGGAGTCAATCGGCGCTCGCTCGCCAGAGATCAAGCAGATTGTCGTAGAGGGTCTGGCGACCAACGAGTTCAAGGAGTCGATCCTGACGGTCGATCGCTGCGCGACATGCCACCTTGCAATCGATCGGCCCGGGTTTGAACAGGCCAAGCAGCCGTTTCGTACCCATCCGTATCGTGAGGTTCTGTTTGGCAATCATCAGATTGCCCGCTTCGGTTGCACAGCGTGCCACCAGGGACAGGGACCAACCCTCGATGTTGATGCGGCGCATGGCGAGGTCTCTCACTGGGCGCGCCCGTTGCTGCGTGGCGACTTCGTGCAGACGAGTTGCCGGAAGTGCCATGCTGACAAGAAGGAGTTTGCGCTGGCGCCCGTCTATTCGCGCGGCAGACAGATGGTAGAGGATCTCGGTTGCTTCGGCTGTCACACGATAGCGGGGTTCGAGAAGGCGCAGAAGGTGGGACCGGATCTGACGCGGATCGCCAACAAGGTCGATCCCAACTGGCTGGTCCGGTGGATCCAGAAGCCTAAGGGATACCTTCCCAAGACGAAGATGCCCCATTTTGAGCTGGCTGATGACGACGCCTTGAGTATTGCGGCCTATCTTCTCCGCACGTCTCAGCCGATGCCTGAGCTTCGGGGCGCGTTCAAGGCTCCGGCTTCGGTCGAGCGTGGAAAGGAGATCGTGAGCAAGGTTGGTTGCCTTGGCTGCCATCGGATCCCCGGCATAGAGGCGAAGACCCCACCCGCCGGCGGTCCGCCGCCTGTCCGGCCTTCGGAAAGCGAACAAGCGGCACCGGCGACAGCCGCCAAGACAGCACCCGAACAGAAGCCGGTGAAGGCTCGACTGTTGGCCCCTCCTCCCTTGCCGGAGAATCAGGATTTTGCGCCGGATCTTTCAAGGATAGCCAGCAAGGTCAATGCCGACTGGCTGTTTGCCTGGGTCAAAAATCCGAAGCAGTTTCGGCCGACAACTCGGATGCCGAATCTACGCCTCACCGACGAGGAGGCTCGGGCAGTGACCGCTTTTCTGATGACGCTGGGACAGAAGCAAAGTATGACTGGTGTGGAGCGGGAGGTAAGAAAGGTAGAGCGAGTCGCGGCGGGCGAGCGTTTGATCCGCAAGCGGGGTTGTTTCGGCTGCCACGACATCGAAGGATTCGAGACGTCGGAGAAGATTGCGCCGGATCTCAGCAACTTCGGCCAGAAGCGAATGTCGGAGCTGTTCTTCGGCGAGGCGGTCCAAGTCAAGCAGACCTGGCAGGATTATACCTTCTGGAAGCTGAAGAATCCCAGAATCTACGCCACCGAACGGGTGGAGCAGTTGATGCCCAACTTCGGCTTCACCGACGAAGAGGCGAAGACGCTGAGGGTCTACCTGAAGAGTCTCAGCGCAGAGCGTATCCAGCCGCAGTTCCAGCGAGGTCTTTCCGACGAAGAGCTGGCCATTCAGAACGGACGGACCCTTGTGAAACGCTACAACTGTAACGGATGTCACGTCATCGAGGGGCAGGGTGGCGCAATCGCGGCCTTTTACGCGAATGAGACCAGGATTCCGCCTCCCCTTGAGGTGGGGATGATGCATGAGGGGGAGAAGGTTCAGGCCACTTGGCTGTACCAATTCCTTGGGCGACCGATCCCGCTCAGGCCCTGGCTCGACGTTCGCATGCCGACATTCGGCCTCAATATCGAGGAAGCCACCGCCTTGACGAACTATTTTGCGGTGATGGGCAAGCAGCACGTGCCCTATGAGTATGTCTCGGCGGGGGAGCCGTCCCCTGAGCTTCTGAAGGCCGGGCGACTACTGATATCGAAAGAGTACTTTGACTGTTTCACCTGTCACCAGCAGGGTGAGAAAAAACCTGAGGGTCCGTCGGAGACCTGGGCGCCCGATCTGGGTCTGGCCAAGCGTCGTTTGCGGCCGATCTGGATCGGCAAGTGGCTGAAGGATCCGCAGAAGATCCAGCCTGGGACCAAGATGCCCAGCTACTATCCGGACGGTCCGAACGATATCCTCGAGGGGAAGGAGGACCGACAGATCCAGGCGATTACTGAATATCTGATGCGCCTGGGAGAGAACTGATTTATACTGTCGGCGCGATGAGAGAAGTCCAACAAGACTGAGTGACACACCGATAGAAGGAGGCGATGCTGTATGGGCAGACTACGCGAAATGGTTGCAGTAACCGTAGTGGCGGGCTTTGTCCTTGGAACCACCGCTCAGGCGTTAGCTTATGAGGGTGGTGACGTGAAAGACGGCGGAACGATCACCGGCACGATCAAGTTTCCCGGGACCCCACCAGTGCGGAAAGAGATCCAGGTGACCAAGGACAAGGAGGTCTGCGGGAAGAAATCACACCTGAGCTGGGATCTCATTGTCGGTCCGAACAAAGGGATCGAGAATGCTGTGGTGAGTTTACTTGATGTGAAAAAAGGGGAGAAGTGGACAATTACGAAAGCAACACTGGATCAGAATGGGTGTGTCTATGTGCCGCATGTCGTGGTGATGCCTGCGGGTGGCGACCTGGATATCCTGAACAGCGATGGAATTCTCCACAACATTCACACCTATGGTCAGGTGAATCCCTCGATCAACAAGGCCCAGCCGAAATTCAAAAAGGTGCTAACCGAGAAGTTCGCGCACCCGGAGATTGTCAAGGTAACCTGTGATGCCCATAGTTGGATGCTTGGCTGGCTCGTGGTCTCGGACCATCCGTACGTGGCCGTAACCAATAATAAGGGTGAGTTTACCCTCCGCAATGTTCCACCAGGACACTATAAACTTGAGGTTTGGCAGGAGACCCTCGGCAAGAAGGTGCAGGACGTCGTCGTTAAGGCTAAGCAGGAGACCAAGCTCACTATCGAACTCGCTAAGCAGTAGACTTGCCTGGAATGACGGTGTAGAGGCGACCCGGCGGGTCGCCTACTAGGTCCATAGTTTAACTCATGGGGGAGAAAATGGGGATCGCCAAGAAATATACGTACTTCTTTGGAAAAGGTCGGGCGGAAGGCAGGGCGGAACAGAAGAATCTTCTTGGAGGCAAGGGGGCGAACCTGCACGAGATGACTGCTCTCAAGATCCCGGTACCGCCCGGCTTTACCATCTCTACCGACGCCTGCATTGAGTACTTCAAGCAGGGAAGACGGTTCCCGCGCGGACTCTGGTCCGAGGTCGAGACACAGGTCGCCAAGCTGGAGCGCGCCATGGGAAAGCGATTCGGCGATCCAAGGGATCCCCTTTTAGTCTCTGTCCGCTCCGGAGCCAGGATCTCTATGCCGGGGATGATGGACACCGTGTTGAACCTGGGGTTAAACGACGAGACGGTCCAAGGCCTCATACAGCGTTCCCAAAACCCGCGGTTTGCTTACGATAGCTACCGACGGCTGCTTCAGATGTTCGGGGATGTCGTGTTGGGTATCAAGAAAATCGCGTTTGAGGGGCTCCTCAGCGAAACGAAGCGGCAGAAACGGGCCGCGGCCGATACGGATTTGACTGCTGACGATCTCATGGAATTGGTTGACACGTTTAAAGAGGTGGTTCGACGCGAGGCGGGGCGGGAATTTCCCCAGGATCCCCAGGAGCAGCTTCGCATGGCGATCGCGGCCGTCTTCGAATCCTGGCACAACAAACGGGCTATCGAGTATAGGCGGATCTATAAGGTACCGGACGACTGGGGCACCGCTGTCAATATTCAGACTATGGTCTTCGGCAATCTGGGCGAGGACTCCGGAACGGGCGTTGCGTTTACCCGCGATCCGTCTATAGGGGACAGGCACATCTACGGGGAGTTTCTGCAGAATGCTCAAGGAGAAGACGTGGTGGCGGGCATCAGGACGCCTCGTCCTATTGCGGCCTTGAAGGAGGCGTGGCCTCGCGTCTACCGGGAGTTTGAGCGGATCTGCCGAACGCTGGAGCGTCACTACCGGGACATGATGGACATCGAGTTCACCATCGAGGATGGGAAGCTCTACATGTTGCAGTGCCGCGTCGGCAAACGGACGGCGCACGCCGCCATCAAGATCGCAGTAGATATGGCCAAAGAGCGCCTGATCGACCGAAAGGTGGCCGTCCTCCGGGTGGAGCCCTGGCAACTCGAGCAACTGCTGCACCCGAGGATCGATCCGAAGCTGCAGATTCGCAAGATCACGAGGGGTCTTCCGGCCTCACCGGGCGCCGCGGTCGGGAAGGCCGTCTTCTCAGCGGAGGAGGCGGTGGAGGCCGCGGGGCAGCGCGAGAAGGTCATCCTGGTCAGGCCCGAGACCTCTCCGGAGGATATCGCGGGGATGGTGGCCGCCCAGGGGATCCTTACGGCTCGTGGAGGTCTCACCAGTCATGCGGCTGTGGTGGCGCGGGGCATGGGGAAAGCCTGCGTCGCCGGCTGCACCGACATCATGGTAAACGAAGAAGAAGGATACTTCCAGGTCGCGAATCTGACCGTCCGGCGAGGCGACTCGATCACGATCGACGGCACGACAGGTGATGTCATCGTCGGAGCGGTGGAACTGACCCAGCCTGAAGAGCTGACCGGTGAATTTGGCGCCCTGATCGCGTGGGCGGACGGCTTTCGGAAGATCGGCATCAGGACCAATGCCGATACGCCGAAAGATGCGCAGGTCACGCGGCAGTTCGGCGGCGAGGGAATCGGCCTCTGCCGGACCGAACATATGTTCTTCGAGGGGGATCGGATCGTGGCTGTGCGAGAGATGATCCTGGCGAAGGACGCCGACGAACGGCGGAAGGCCCTGGCCAAGCTCCTGCCGATGCAGAAGCAGGATTTCAAGGCGATCTTCGAGCTGATGAATGGTCTGCCTGTCATCATCAGGACGTTAGATCCCCCATTGCATGAGTTCCTTCCGAGAAAAGACGAGGAGATTCGAAAGGTAGCCGAGAACATGGGGGTATCGGAGGAGGCGCTCAAGGAAAAGGTTCGCATCCTCCAGGAGTTCAATCCGATGCTGGGCCATCGTGGCTGCCGCCTCGGGATTACCTATCCTGAGATCACCGAGATGCAGGCGCGGGCGATTTTTGAGGCGGCCTGTGAACTCAAACGGGAAGGGAAGCGTCCATTCCCGGAGATCATGATTCCTCTTGTCGGCCACGTGAAAGAGCTGCAGATCCAGCGGGAGATCGTGGACCGGGTTGCTCGGGAGGTGATGAAGGAGTATGGGGTGAAAGTCCGCTACCTTGTGGGGACGATGATTGAGCTACCCAGGGCGGCGTTGGTGGCCGATCAGATCGCTGAGGCGGCCGACTTCTTCTCCTTCGGGACCAACGACCTGACCCAGACCACCTTCGGGTTTTCGCGGGATGACTCCGGCCGGTTCCTTCCCCTCTATCTGGAGAAAGGAATCCTTTCGGCGGATCCCTTCGCCGTCCTCGACGAAGAGGGGGTAGGAGCACTCATGCGAATCGGGATAGAAAAAGGCCGGCGAGCCAAGCCGGAGTTGGAGGTCGGTATCTGCGGCGAGCACGGAGGCGAGCCTACCTCGGTCGATCTCTGCCACCGATTGGGTCTGGATTACGTGAGCTGCTCCCCGTACCGTGTCCCCATCGCCAAGCTGGCGGCGGCCCATGCCGTTCTGAAGAGGCAGGTCAAGGTTAAAGAGATGGGGGAGAAGTAGGGCTTCTCCCCCTATTTGGGGAGCGCAGGCGCAGCGACCTTGAGATCCGGGAAGCACTGGCTCCCTCACGTCGGTCTTTCGCTGGCTATGTACTTAATGTTTTCCTGGGTCCAAGGCCTTCCCGGCGCGTGCGGAGAGGATATACGCTTCCAGAGCTTTCATCTTAGGGTCGTCACCCGTGAGTTTCTTCCCCTCCATTGGGTTTTCGATGCACCAATTAATCATGTCCCTGAGCAGGGCGAACGCCTTTAACTGCGTCTGGAACTTGGGATAGGTCTCGGGATGCGTGTTTGAAGCATTCGGATGGCACATGTCGCAGGAAATGCCGTTGGTTCCCAGCGACGAGCCGTGAAAGAGGTTGTAGCCTTCCTCGATTACGCGCTTCTGCTCGGCGGCCCAGACGCGCATCTCCCGTTCCGTGTGCGGTACGCCCCCGTGGACGAGCAGAAGCGGCAAATTTTGTTCGACTTCTCTCATCTCGACGAATGGCCGGCCCTCGATGGACAGATAGACTGTCGTCTCCTGCTGTGGGAGTCTGGCGAGAACGCGGTAGTCACAGTACTTCATCAGCGCCATAAGGAGCTTCGCCACCTGCCGGGCTTTCTCATGGGGGAGCACCGCCCCCTGCCGATAGCCCTCCACGATGACCGTCTTCTTCTTATCGCATGCCGTCACCGTTTTCGTGATCCATGGCTCATCGGACGCAGAGGCCACATGCATGGCGAAGGGTCCGGCCGCGCCTGCAGCATTGACGTGCCATGTAACGACGAGGGCGCCAGCCACAGCTATTCCTGCAACGAGGCCGAGCGCCCCGATAACTAATCGTGTTCGCATCGTTTTCCTTCCTTTCCTCAATCTTAATACGAGGGGCCCGGGGTAGCCGCTTTGCCGGATTCCATCTGAGCCGCGGTGACGACCGTCGGGTTTCGATCCCACAATCTGTAGATTTTATTTGCTTGCCCAGTCGCGAGGAGATCTACGTTCCCCCATCCACAGCCATCAAACTGATTGAACGGATCAGCCCGATCCATCTGAACGGTGAGCTTGGGGAGCCCCTCTGGAGCGTACGGCCAGGGCCAGGCCGTAGAGAGCACACCGTGAAAGTGGATGTTACCGATCCTGTTCGTCAGGACCTGATGGGTGTGGGCGTGGATTACCGTCACAGACGTGAAAGACGCCAGGAGCTTTTGCACCGCTTCGGCATCGTCGGTCCAGAAGTTCCAAGGCTTGTAGTACTTGTACAGGGGGGAATGGGAGAAGATCACGAGGGGAGTCGTCTTATCTACCTGGGCCAGGTTCTTCCCGAGCCACTCTCGTTGCTCTTCGCCGACCGTGAACGGCCTGCCCTTCGGATTGTCGAGCTGGGCCATAAAGAGCATCCGCTCCATCGGTTTCATCTTCGGGGCTGTCCAGTAGTCCTCTACGATGACGCTGTTCAGGACCACGAAATGGACCCCCTTGTGGTCGAAGGCATACCACGGGTTGCCGAACAGCTCGCGCCACTTCTCCCCCATGTCGAAGTACCAGTCGTGCTCCCCGACCATCATGTACCGTTTCGCTTTCAGCTCATCAAGGATCTCCTTGCCGAGCTTCAGCTCCTCAGCCTGGCCGAGCTGAGCCAGATCGCCTCCGAAGAGCACGAAATCAGGCGGTGGGCTCATGGCATTCACATCTTGCACTGCCTTCATGGCGGCCTTCGCGAAGCGGTGCGTCATTCCTCTGGCGAAGAGGTGGGTGTCGGACACATACGCGAAGGTGAACTTGTCGGCGCCATAGGCCAGCTCAACGGGCTGGAAGGAATGCGGCGCGTAGGAGATGATGTGGTGCCCGAATTGCATCACCAGATCCGTGGCAGCGGCCATGGCGGCCACCTTCCCGGTAGCGGAGAAGAACTCCCGCCGGCTCATCTGTCGCAGTGAGGTGAAGAGCTTCTCCCGATTCTCGGGACGCAGCATCTGTCGCTTCATCTGTCCTTCCTCCTTGAACTATCGATCCCCTCTGCGTTCCAGCTCCTTGACGAGCGAGGGTAGATCGTCGCTGGTAAGGGCCTTCAGGAGTTCGACGAGATCCTCTCGCTCCTGCTCCGAAAGACCAAGAGGCCGTATTCCGCCGTCGAGATTCGGGTTCGGCACTCCGCCCTTGTCATAGAACTCAATCACGCTTTTCAGGGATGCTTCACTCCCGTCGTGCATGTAGGGCGCGGTCAACGCGATATTCCTGAGCCCTGGAGTCTTAAAGGCGCCGATATCCCTGGGCTGCTTCGTAACGAGATACCGGCCCAGCTCGGCAGCCCCAGGCTCATGGGCCAGCGTGGCAACATCCGTGTCGACAGCGGCCTTCCGAGCCAGCGCTTCGAAGTTGGTGTCCTTCATCGCAACTCCGATATTGTGGAATTTGTTGTCGGTGAAGAAGGGATAGGGGGTATTGAACTCATGGCAGGTTATGCAGCGAGCCTTGCCCTGGAATAGCTCCCACCCTCGCTGAGCGGAGGGACTGAGGGCAGTTTTGTCGCCGGCAATGAAGCGATCGAAAGGAGAGTTAAAGGTATTCAAGGTCCGTTCGAAGGTCGCGATGGCTTTTGCCAGTTGATCGATGGTCAACTCCTCTGTCCCGAAGACCTCTTGGAATCCTCGGCGGTATGCCGGGATCGTCCGCAGTTTCGTCACGAGGGCATCATGTGATGGCATCCCCATCTCAACGGGATTCACAAGGGGCCCTTTGGCTTGCTCCTCCAGGGTCGGAGCGCGGCCGTCCCAGAACTGGGCGTCCAGAAAGGCGGTATTCAACGTGGTGGGGCTGTTCCTGACCCCCTTTTTCTGTTGGATCCCCTCGGCGACCTTTTTTCCATCCGCAAACCCAAACTTGGGGTCATGGCAGGTAGCACAGCTCACGGTGTTGTCGAGCGAGAGCCGTTTGTCAAAGTAGAGGGTTCGCCCTAGCGCCACCTTCCCTTCGGTCAGCGGGTTATTCTCCGGGACGATTGGCTCAAGGACGCTGTGTGGCAGTTTTAACGTGTAAGGCCCCGATTCCTGTCCCGCCGCAGAAAAGAGCTGTACATCATTGACCGGCCAAAGGCTCACTCCAATGAGTACAGCACTCAGAGTGACTACGGCGAGTCCCGATGGTCTCATACTTCAGTCTCCTTGATAGAAGGAAAAGTAAAGATTCAAACAGTGTTTGTCAAGACATTTTGGAATAGTATTTCAGTGTGTGGTTGATCAATAATCGCTTGGCGGGTCAAGGATGAAAGGCGAGACTAAGCGTATGAGCCGCCCTGTCGGCGGCTCATACCGGTCTGAAGAGTCACGTTAAAGCGATATGGGGGAGCAGAGGATGACCTCCTCTTATTATTTGGGAAGCGCGGGCGCAGCTACCTTGAGATCGGGACAGCTCAGCGACTTCAAAAACGCCACCAGATCTCCCTTTTCCTGAGCTGTCAAATGGAGCGGCTTGATCTCTTTTGAGAGATTGGGATTTTTTGTGCCGCCTTGGTCGTAGAAGTTAATCACTTCCTCCAGAGTCTTGGCGCTGCCGTCGTGTAGATAGGGGGCGCTGGCGGCGATGTTGCGCAGGGTCGGCGTCTTGAACGCTCCCTTATCGGGCTCTTTCTTCGTAACCTTAAAGCGACCAAGATCCGGGTCCGCCTTGTCTATGCCTACGCCGAGGTTGTGGTAACCTTCGTCGGTGAAGTTGAAGCCTGTGTGACACGTCACACAGTTCGCCTTCTCCCGAAAGAGGGTGAGCCCACGCTGGGCACTCGCAGTAAGGGCCTTCTTATTCCCAGCTTCAAACTTGTCAAAAGCTGAGTTGCCACAGAGGAGGGTTCGCTCGAAGGAGGCGATGGCTTGGGCGACCCCCTCTTTGGTCACTGGCGTACCGAAGGCCTTCTTGAATTGCTCCCGGTATCCGCCCAACTTGTCCAGGGTGGCAACCATCCCTTGCAGGGTGTGGCCCATCTCGATAGGGTTTTGAACCGGGCCCAGTGCCTGGTCTTCCAGCGAGGGGGATCGGCCATCCCAGAACTGATCCTGGCTGAAGAGACGATTGATCGTCACCGGGGCGTTGCGGCCACCTACCTGCCCTTTGATCCCTGTGGAGGTGGGGCGGCCGTCGGAAAACCCTTTGTCCGGCGCGTGACAGGTGGCGCAAGCCACGGTCCCGTCGGCCGAGAGTCGCTTGTCAAAATAGAGCGCTTTGCCGAGGTTGATCTTGTCGGCTGTCAAAGGATTGTCCGGGGGGATATACGCCGCATCCTCTTGCAGGCCGAGCGGCATCTTAAGCTTGTATGGTTCTTCGGCGTTGCTTCCCGTGACGTAAAGACCCAATACAGTGGAGAATAGCGCGCTGATAATGAGTACCCCGCTTGCCCGGCGTTGCATGCTGTCCCTCCTGGTCCCCTCGGAACCGCCGCGTGTACCGCAGCAATTCAGATCTGACTACCTGCACCGCTTTAACAGTTCCGTTCTATCACTCCGGCGCTCCTATATAGCACATTCGAAGAGGCAAAACAATGACTGCAACATGATTTTTTACGGGGTGCGTCGAGTAGCCTATAGTCGTGGGTGGCACAAGGGGATACCGGTTTTTCATTGACTTCGCTTCAGGGCTCAGCTAGAAAACATAGTTAATGACGGATTATGACGAGAGATTAATGGCCCACACGCAGGCGCGAGTCCACAGCCTCTGGCCCCATCGATTGGCCTTGGTGACTGCAGCCTCAACCTTGATGTTGATCTTCGTAGGCGGCCTGGTCACGAATACCGGGGCGGGGCTGGCGGTGCCGGATTGGCCGACTACGTTCGGGTATAACATGTTCCTCTACCCGTGGTCGCGCATGGTGGGGGGGATCTTTTACGAACACAGTCACCGGCTGATCGGCTCCACCGTGGGCATACTCACGGTAACATTGGCCCTTGTGCTCTGGTTGAACGACGCAGGCAGAGCGGCTCGGTGGCTCGGAGTTGCCGCCGTCGGCGCGGTGGTTATCCAGGGGGTGCTCGGCGGCCTGCGAGTCATCCTGATGTCGGCTGGAAGCGAATTCGCACTCATTCATGGGCTGCTGGCTCAAGCCTTCTTTGCCCTTATAGTAAGCCTAGTGGTGTGCACCTCCCAGGAGTGGAAACACAGACCCTGGCAGGTTGTGGTTGCGGATGTCGGAATGGTCCGCCGTCTCTGCCTCCTGACCACCGGTTTTCTGTACCTTCAGATCTTCTTTGGAGCCATGCTGACACACATCGGTGACTGGATCCTGGCCCATCTGTTATGTGCCGTCCTTGTCACTATCCTTATCTGGCGCCTGGCGACACGAATCCTGGGACTTCATTCGGATCAGGTGACGCTCGCGCGTCCTGTCGCGCTGCTCATCGGCCTATTGGCGCTGCAGCTTCTGTTGGGCCTCGGATCGTATGTGAATCGCTTTACGTCACTCGACATTCCTTACTCGGTCTTTACTCGGTTGGCGCTTCCGACCGTTCACAGGATCACCGGGACGCTGATGCTGGGACTCTGTATCGTTCTGACGCTGCGGGCCTATCGACTGCCGGCATCGCGACAGCCCGACGCCGGCCGGGAATTGCTCGCCGAGCGGATGCGCGCATGATGCCAACATCTCACACATTAGGCGCCGAGTTCACGCGCGCATCCAGACGAGCGGTTGATTTCGTATCCCTGATGAAGCCGCGTATCCTGCTGATGGTGCTGCTCACCACATGTGCGGGCTTTTACCTTGGCTCCGGCAGTACGCCCAGCTATGAGATCCTGTGGCAGGTGCTCACCGGTACGGCGCTTGCTGCGGGCGGGACCCTCGCGCTGAATCAGTTCCTCGAACGTGACCTGGACGCACGGATGGCGCGTACACGGCTCCGGCCATTGCCGGCTAGCCGGCTGCAGCCTGCGGAGGCACTCCTGTTCGGGGTCTTGCTCGCAGTCGCGGGTCTGCTGTACCTGGCCGTCGCGATCAACACGTTGAGCAGTGTGGCGGCGGCGGTCACCGTGGGAAGCTATCTGTTTGTCTACACGCCCATGAAGCGAAAGACCGCATGGTGCGTCATTGTAGGAGCCGTCCCCGGGGCGTTACCGCCGGTTATCGGCTGGGCGGCAGCTACAGGACGGCTTGGTATTGAAGCGTGGGTACTGTTTGCCATCCTGTTTGTGTGGCAGCTTCCCCACACGTTGGCCATCGCCCTGCTGTATAAGGACGATTATGAACGGGCAGGGATTCGACTTCTCCCTCTGATCGATCCGGACGATAGACTGACGAGCTATCAGATCGTCGGCAACTGCCTGATCTTACTTGCCGTCAGCCTGCTGCCGACCCTCATCGGATTTTCCGGCCCACTCTATTTCCTGGGCGCACTGGCGCTGGGTATCGGCATGGTGGGTTGCGGGGTGACGCTTGCCCTGCGGCGATCGACGGCAGATGTGAGGCGGCTGGTGTTCACGTCGCTTGTGCAGCTTCCGGTACTGTTTCTGTTGATGGTGCTGGATCGGATACCATTGTAACGGTCAGTATTCAGCCGTCCGCCGCCAGTCGACCGATCGGCTTACGCAATGTTCGCCTGTACAGATGACGAAAATCCAGGAGTAGAACCGATGTCCTTTCGCGAGGACTTCCCGGATTACGAGACCTATCAGGACGACTCGTTGTACTACACCAAGGTGTCGCCTGCTGTAGTCGCTCCGCTCAAGGACCTGATCCTTCGGATTGCTGGATCGGCGCAGCATCTCAAGGCGATCTGTAATGATGTCGCGTCTCGTGTCCCTTGCGAACCGACCCGGAATGTGGGGTGGGACTGGTTGGTCAATGATCTGGACTCTATGCTTGAACAGGTCATCAGAAAGAAATTGTATAAATTTGTGGATGTTATCTGTGACCTAGCTGGCGATCACGGAAATGCTGAATTCGCAGGAGAGCTCAACCATCTGTTCGAAGCTTGCGACTTCGGCTATCGAATGATTTCGGCCGACAACGGTTTTGGGGAGAGCTACTGTCGGACTGTCCATAAGGTACCTGAATGAGAGGAGGTACGACATGGCGAGGATCCTCGTTCTGTACTACAGCATGTACGGCCACGTCGAAACCTTAGCGAGGAGGGTGGCTGAAGGCGCTCGAAGTGTCGAAGGCGTCGAGGTCACGATCAAGCGCGTCCCTGAGCTGATGCCAGAAGACGTTGCTCGAAAGGCGGGAGCGAAGCTTGATCAGGAGGCGCCCATCGCCACGGTGGCCGGGTTGCCGAACTATGACGCAATCATTTTTGGAACGCCGACACGATTTGGGAATATGTGTGCTCAAATGCGAAACTTTCTCGACCAGACGGGGAAGCATTGGGTGAGCGGCGCGCTGATCGGTAAGGTCGGCAGCGTGTTCACATCCACCGCGTCTCAGCATGGTGGACAGGAAACCACGATCACCTCATTTCATAGCACGTTGCTTCACCACGGAATGATTATTGTCGGGGTCCCGTATTCGTGCCAGGCACTGCTCAACATGACAGAAATCACCGGTGGCAGCCCGTATGGCGCAGGCACACTTGCAGGTACAGATGGTCGTCGTCAACCATCAGAGAACGAGCTGACAATCGCACGTTTCCAGGGTGAGCATGTGGCCACGATTGCCAAAAAACTGGCGCGGTAACACAACGCTTACCTGATACGCGACGGCAGCCGACGTTGCTCCTGCTGATGGTACTGGATCGGGTGCCAATCTAACCGCGCCCTTAAATCTGTCCGGAAAGGCTTGCTCTCAGGAGAAGTAGTGATCCTCTCCGTTGCCGTCCTGCCTACCATCAATGCCGCACTCAATGGGACCAGCGCGCTTTTCCTGACCCTGGGCTACCTTTTTATCCGACAGCGAAAGATCGTCGCGCACAAGCTCTGTATGGGATCGGCCCTTGGGATCTCCACCCTCTTTCTGATTTCCTATCTGACGTATCACTATCAGGTGGGATCGATTCCTTTTGCGGGACACGGAGGCATTCGAGCGCTGTATTTCACGATCCTGATCTCCCATACAGTGTTGGCAGCGGCGATCCTCCCATTAGCTCTCATCACGGTCTCCCGAGTACTGAAAGGGCGCTTTGACCGACACGTGAGGATTGCGCGCTTTACCCTTCCGCTGTGGCTGTATGTCTCGGTCACCGGGGTCATTATCTACTTCATGCTGTATCATCTGTACCCGCCAGCATGACCATCGCACCAACCCGCAGACGTCTTCGGTCTACATCACGCGCCTGCGGCACGCCGATAGGTATGAAAGTCCGGTTGTCGTTGCCATATAGGGGACATGTCATTGCGAGCGACTGAAAGGAGCGCGGCAATCTCACCGTTCTCTTCTCGTCAGTTGGGGAACTGGGGGAAAGAACGGTTGGATTGCTTCAGTCGCTACGCTCCTCCGCAATGACCGCAAAGGGACTTTCGAAGCGATAAACCGCTCAAGGCTGCGCCTCACACGGCCAATCCAGGCTATCCAAATTGATCTGTAGAAATGTCCGCTCCGATCTCGCCGGTTCTCACAAGCAACACCCCCCATGAGATCCCGTCCCAACCTGTAATTTCGGACTGGTCGATAGGCTGTGCTATCGGGATATCAGAGGAGGGTCATCCGTTGAGAGGAGGGGACAGCTTCTTGAGGAGAGGGTTACGAAGTGCATATTACGGGGGTGTAATGTTTATGGGCGACCGCCCACCGGCATCAATAGGAAAGCGATGTGCTACCATGGAGCAGAGTCGGGCGAAGGTCGGCAAGTTCGATTGGTGCTCCGAGATCGCGTGGCATGTGACCTACTGGTCGTCGTTCCAGGGCTGCTTTCTGGTTAATCTACACTTGCGAAGTGCCACGCTAATACTGGATAACCGGCAAACCCCTTTTTATGCGTAGGCCTTGGAGGCGCGATACGCCAGCCATGCCCCCGCCACGAAGATGACGTATAAGAGGTTTCCCAAGATGATCGAGGCAATATTGAGCGCGAAATCCACCTTCCAACACCATCCGTCGCCGTCAAAATAGAACTACTGGGCAAGGTAGGTGACACCTGAGTTGATGGCTGCCGAAAGGCGCCCAATAAGAATAGTAGCAATGGTAAGGCGATTTCCGAGACGTGAGCAGAGCCGCCCACACTGAGCCTTCCGATGTAAGACAATAGCTCGACTGCGGCACTAACCCATCTTCCGCAGTTGGAGCATGGCAAACCAATAACGTCAAACAGTTACAGCCCTGATTCGGCCGTTTTCTGCACTACATTGTCAATGATCTTGGGCCGGTTGGGCAGCAAGATGTTCATCCGCTGGAGCAGCACCCTCAGGGCTTTTGAAGGGGTAGAGACCACTCTCAG
>JAGWQH010000008.1 GCA_028870115.1 Candidatus Methylomirabilota bacterium | reverse complement strand
CAGACGGCCCATGGCGCCGGGTTTGTCAATCGCTGGACTGCCAAATACTCCGACCGTGACGCCCGCGAGCAGATCGAATGCGATTACGTCATCGGATGCTGCTGGTTGCTGGATAAGCGACTCTTCCAAAAACTGGGCGGGTTTTCCCCAGATTTCTTTGTCAACCATTGGGAGGTGGACTATTGTCTTCAAGCCAAGGCCAGGGGGTGGCGCATCCTGTACGAGCCGCGCGCGGTCGCAAAACACAAGATCCAATTCCCGACCACCTGCAGCCCCGAGCGCCTGTACTATATGTTCCGCAACAAGCTGCTCATGATCAGAGCGAATCGGTACTTCGCTTACCGGCCTGTGGTCATGGCGTTGTGCACTTTACTGTCGCTCGGGCGAATCGTATGGGTTGCCATCCAGGAACGGAACGCGCGCAACTTCGCTACTGCCTGTCGCGGGGTGTTTGACGGATTACGGGGCATTACTGGAATGCTTGGCTCGGGGATGTAGATGGCCATTCCGAGGGTCATCAGGGAGTGCTTCGCACGGGAAGCTGTATTGTATTCGTTGTATGCTAGGCGCGAAATGCTGACTGACGAATTCGGAACGGAAGAAAGTCTGTTGCCAGCGTGCTGAAAACTGTCGCTGCCGGATGACTGACAAGAAAGAGTCACCCATAAATGAATCCGATCCAGAAGCTCGGAAAGCAATGGTTTTATCGCTTTTATCCTTCGGCGTTCGTGAGCGCATACATTCGAGCGCTCTATCTCAAGAAGTATGTGCGGACCATCGCCTTTTCAAAGGTTCTGGATGCCGGTTGTGGGCCTGGACTCTTTACCTTATTTCTTGCAGAAAGGTTTCCACAAGCACGTTTTACAGGGTATGATCTTTCGGAGGAGCACGTACGGGAATCTCAGGAGGAGGCCGGCCGAAAGGGTTTGAAAAACGTCTCGTTTTGCGTTGAGGATCTCGTGAGCCTGAATGAGCGCGAGAAGTATGATTTTGTCTTTTCAATCGACTGTCTTGAGCATATCCCGGGCAATCAGCAGGTGATCACCAATCTGGTCAACGCGCTGGAGCCAGGGGGCGTCTTGTATCTGGCTATGCCGTGTGAAAAGATCCATCGATATCTGTTCCCATCGCGCTATTTCGAAACGTATACGTGCTGGGCTTCTAAAGAGCACATTGGCGATCAGTACACGCGTGAAGAACTCGTCGCCTTGCTTCGATCGCTGGGAGTGGAAATTCTGCACGCGCGCTATGCCTTCGGGTT
>JAGWQH010000007.1 GCA_028870115.1 Candidatus Methylomirabilota bacterium | reverse complement strand
TATTTAGCTACCCCCATCTCCAGCCTCAGAACCCCTGCTTTTCGTATGCGGATCGGACTACCAACCGTGAAGCTGGGAAAGGCAGTGAGGTTCAGGCGCGTCGATCTTGATCGCGTCATAGCCCGCGGTCTTCAGCGACTGCCCGGGGAAGAGGTGGCGCGATGACCCGAACGGCGGTAGCAACCATGCTTGATGCGGCCCTGGACTATGCCCGGCGCGGCTGGCCGGTCTTTCCTTGCGACTCACCCGGCAAGACACCCAAAATCAAAGACTGGCCGAACCAGGCGACAACGGACCCGGCGACGATCCGGCAATGGTGGACGCGCTGGCCCCATGCGAACATCGGGATACCGACCGGCGAAAGGAGCGGGTTCTTTGTCCTAGACGTGGACCCCCGGCATGGCGGCGACGACACCCTCCGAGACCTCGAAGCCCAACATGGCGCGTTACCTGCGACGGTCGAGGCGCAGACGGGCGGTGGTGGGCAGCATATTCTTTTCCGGTGCCCAGGCTACCCGGTCAAATCGGGCTCAGGTGTGCTCGGTCCTGGCTTGGACATTAAAGGCGACGGCGGGTACATCGTGGCCCCCCAGAGCCTCCACGAGAGCGGGCGGCACTATGTCTTTGAGGCATCGAGTCACCCCGACGACGTAGCGATTGCAAAGGCCCCGGCCTGGTTACTGGACAAGCTCCGGCCAGAAGCCACCAACGGCAACGGCTTCACGGTCGGGGAGAAGATCAAGGACGGCACGCGAAACGATACACTCTACAGACTGGCCCGAAGTGAGAAAGCTCGTGGGCTCAGCCCCAAAGCGAGCCTTGCGGCGCTGCGGGTGATGAATGCGGAACGGTGCGAACCCCCGCTACCTGACGCGGAGATCGAGAAGATTGTTAGTAATGCCTTCAAGCAACCCGACCGACCGGAGTTTACGGCGACCGGCGCGACGGAGACGCAGAGTCAACCAGAAGATGTCGTCATTATTCGACTCGCAGACGTACAGCCTGAACCTGTGACCTGGCTATGGCCCCGTCGAATCCCGTTGGGGAAATTGACCGTGTTAGACGGCGACCCCGGCCTTGGCAAATCGACCCTGGCGTTTGACGTGGCGGCGCGGGTGTCCAATGGTTCAGCAATGCCGGACGGTTCGCCGTCGCTTCCGGGTGGGGCGGTGATCTTGACACTCGAAGATGGCCTGGCCGATACGGTTGTTCCAAGGCTCAAGGTTGCCGGAGCGGATCTGGAGAAAATTGTCGCGCTCCAGGGTGTGAAAGGTGTGGACGGTAAGCTGCGCGTCCCGACAGTCGAGGACTTGACGGCGCTCACCTGCGCGTGTAAACAAGTCGAGGCAAAGCTCGTAATCATCGACCCCTTGATGGGCTACTTACCAAGTCAACGAAATAGTTGGAGAGACCAAGACGTAAGGCAAGCCCTGGCCCCATTAACCAAGATGGCGGAGGACCTCGGCGTTGCGGTGCTTGTGATCCGTCACCTGAATAAGTCTGGAGGTTCGCAAAGCATCTATCGCGGTGGGGGGAGTATCGGGATTGTCGGCGCGGCACGGATGGCGTTGCTGGTAGCCAAAGACCCGGAGAACGAGGAGCGGCGAATCCTGGCAGGAATCAAGACGAATCTTTCGCGTATGCCGGAGTCGCTGGCGTTTCGTGTGGAGGCCATAGACGACACGGCCCGCATCGTGTGGGACGGGGCATCGTCGCATACGGCTGACGCCTTGTTGGCGGCTCCGGTATCGCAAGAGGAGCGGTCGGTGC
>JAGWQH010000006.1 GCA_028870115.1 Candidatus Methylomirabilota bacterium | reverse complement strand
GGGGCAAGACCGCCTCCCTCATGGCCACCTCCTGCCGTATCGGGGCCATCGTGGCGGGATGATCAGGAGGCCAGGAAAAGACAAAATTGATCCCGAGGATCGGTAAAACAACCAAGAACCTGGAACTCGTGACGCGTAAGCAGCGATTCCATCCCCGGCTGGGAGTACTTATAGCAGTTTTCTGTGTGAATCGTTTCGCCCTCGCGAAAATCGATGTCAAGGTTTAGGTCGGCGATCCTGACGCGCTGATCATGCACGCTGACCAGGTTCATCTCTATTCGGCTGCGTTCGTGATTCCATACCGCCCGATGCCGAAATGTCGTTAAATCGAAATTAGCCGACAACTCTCGGTTCAGTCGTGCCAGAATGTTGAGATTAAACTGTGCGGTCACGCCCTGGGCATCATCGTAGGCCGCTTCAAGGGCAGCAGGGTCTTTGATCAGGTCAACGCCGAGCAGGAGCCGATCTATTGGGCGAAGATGGCAACGGAGCATCGTGAAGAATTGAGCGATCTCTTCTTCCGTGAAGTTGCCGATGGTGGATCCCAGAAACGCGACCAATCGAGGTCCACTTGCGTGTGTGGTAAGATAGCGAAGCCCATCGGCAAATTCGGCCGCCACCCCCACAACCCTCAGACGCGGGTAGCTGTCCAATAGCTGCCGTGTTCCATTCTCTAATCCAGTGGGCGAGATGTCAACGGCATAGTAGATGAGATCCTGCTGCCGAGCCAGGCATGACTCGATCAGATATCGGCTCTTCGTGGAACTGCCGCTGCCCAGTTCGACCAGCGTGAGGTTCGAGGGGCAGCGTTCGATGATTGCCGCGGCATGACTGTTGAGAATAGCGGTCTCCGCCCGCGTCAGGTAGTACTCGGGCAGCTCACAGATCTGCTCGAATAGGGCGTTCCCGGCCGGATCGTAGAAGTACTTACAGGGAAGCCACTTCCTGGGCGCGGTCAGCGCCTGCCGAATATCGTCGGCCAGCGTGTCCTGAGCATTCCTTAGCGCAATGCAGGTATATCGTTCATTGTCCATGACGTTGCCTCAAGTCTGCTGTTCGCGTGATACCGTGCTTTGATCCCACTGTCAAGGAGAAATGCGATTTGGGTCCAGCTTTTTCACCTTGCCCTGCGCGGTGATTCGGATTACCCTTTTTATGAAGCGGGCACTTT
>JAGWQH010000005.1 GCA_028870115.1 Candidatus Methylomirabilota bacterium | reverse complement strand
GATGGAGCGGCCGCAGCCCGACTCTTCGTCGTATGTTGAGACGGAGATGCATCCCGCGGATTAGGGATAGGGTGAGATGGAGTTCGAGGGGATGGGACATGAGTGACGGGGTTGGATTGTCGGGTTACGCTACGCTAACCCGACCTACGATGCTATTGGGCGTGAAATAGGGTTATGTGGCAATACGCAGTGAAGGTGTTGGTTACGGCAGTAGTGGTCGTCGCAGTTGCTGAGCTTGGGAAGCGCAGTTCGTTCTGGGGCGCGCTGCTCGCGTCCCTGCCCCTCACGTCTCTCCTCGCCTTTATCTGGCTCTACATTGGTACGGGCAACACTCAATCCGTCGCAGCGCTGTCGCAGAGCATCTTTTGGCTGGTCTTGGCTTCGCTTCCACTGTTCCTGGTCCTGCCGTTTCTCCTTCGCTCGGGTGTCGCGTTTTGGCCTGGTTTCGGCGTCGCTTGCGCGCTTACTGTCGGCGCATACTTGGGGCTCATGTGGGTCTTGGAGCGTTTCGGCGTGAGCCTGTAGGTTCACGCCTAACTCCCAAGGGGTCTTGACAATCAACCACCATAGAACCATAATGGTTCCATATTGAACCTATATGGAGAATCGCCATGCCGACGATTACGGTCAAAAACATTCCCTCAGAGGTGTATGAATTGCTCAAGCAGTCTGCTGCTGCGAATCGCCGCAGCATCAATAGCGAAATTATCACACAGATCGAACGCGGTGTGCGGGGCCGGAAGCTCGACCCGGAAGTCCTGCTCGGGCGTGTCCGCCGGTTGCGTCGCAGTACCCGACACCATCCCATCACGCAGCGGGAATTCAACCTCATCAAGCGCGCGGGCCGCCTGTGATCGTCGTAGACACCAATCTGATCGGCTATTTGTATCTCGCAAGCAAGCACTCCCAGCAGGCGGAACAAGTTCTGCGCCAGGATGCGGACTGGGCCGCACCGTTATTGTGGCGAAGTGAATTCCGGAATGTGCTGGCCAGCTATCTTCGCAAGCAGTGGCTGTCACTGGCAGAGAGTCGGCGACTGATGGACGAAGCGCTCCGGATGATGGAAGATCGAGAATATGAGGTGGATTCGGACCGGGTACTACGATTGGTCGCCGACAGCACGTGCTCCGTGTATGATTGTGAGTTTGTCGCACTCGCTCAGGAATTAGGGACCTTTCTGGTCACGTTGGATAAGGAGATCTTGAACGACTTTCCTATGGTAGCGGTGTCCGTCGATACATTCCTCAACACTTACGCCTGAGGCGGCCATCAAGCGGTCGCAGCGGGCCGTCGCCCAGGTGAAGGTATTCGCGCATCAGCCTGTCGTTGACCCGCAGCCACATTACGCATACCTTGCCTGAGGAAAGAAGCAGCTTGAGAGGGGTCGCTTTTCGATAT
>JAGWQH010000004.1 GCA_028870115.1 Candidatus Methylomirabilota bacterium | reverse complement strand
GGGTGCTCATCGCCCTACCACTTCCGAACACAACTCAATATTGTCGCCTATCTCGGGCTGAAGAGTATAGCCAAGCCCGGTAAGCAGCCGACAGTACTCGGTATGCAACTGCGGGCCGTGGGTAGACAGGAAGATGAGCGGCCGCTTCTCTGTCAGGAGTTGGATACCCCCTCGGAGGACCGCATGCTCGGCGCCCTCAACATCTATCTTGATAACCGTGGGAGCAGGGAAACCATCTCGAAATATCAGATGGTCTATCGTGAGCGCCCGGACCGACATCGTGCCCTTGGCATCCACACGAGTTTCCGAGCTGTTCAAGCCTGCCACGATCCGCACTTCTCCCTCGTTTTCACAGACGGCGCCCTCCATGACCACCGTGTTCCTCACGTGATTCAGGGCCAGATGCTTGCGAAGATAGGCCAAGTTACGGGGAAGTGGCTCGAACGCCACCACGCGGCCAGTGGATCCCACAAGAACTGAAGCGAGCAGTGTGTAGAAGCCAGTGTGGGCCCCAATATCGTAGACGATGTCGCCAGAGCGCACGGACTGCTCGAACAATCGCTGTTTTGCGTACTCATAGCTCCCCAGCCAGCATCCATGAGTTGATGAGCCTACAACCCACCTCTTACCGCGGAGAGATCCCTGGATAATCCGCACAACCATGTCCCGGGGTATCAGTCCGAGCGGCCAGCGGGTCCCACAAGAACTTAGGCGACCCCACGCACATCTTCACCACGCTGCTCGCAGACCGTGGCCATCGGACTCAACGTTATCACTCCGTTGGGTCATGGCATATACTTCCTGTAAAAAGCAAGATGGTGTAACCTCCCAGTCATCACACAACCCGTAGGGGTATCGGCTGATACCCCGGACAAGGAGGCTACACCATGGCGAAGAGAGTACCACCGAGTCAGAAGCTGGAGCAAGCCCTTCCGCAGGCATTGGTGACCAGTGCGGATCCGCTTGGGGAGGCGGCCCGCCGCGGCGCGCAGTTGCTGCTGCAGAAGGCCCTGGAGGATGAGGTGGAGCGGTTTCTGGGACGAGGCTGGTATACGCGATCGACGGATGGCGCCCTCCGGGGACATCGTAACGGGTACGAGCCAAAGCGGGTGCATCTGGCCGAGGGGACGATCGAGTTGCAAGTGCCACAGGTGCGTGAGACCCTGGAGCCCTTCGAGTCGCTCTGGCTCCAGGCGATCGGGACTCGCTCCTCGCGGCTGCTGCAGATGATCCCGATGTGCTACGTCAAGGGGATGAGTCAGCGAGATATCGAGGCGGCGCTCATTGACGCCCTGGGGGTGGAGGGGACCGGCCGGAGCGTGATCACCGAGGTCTGCCGGAGTCTCCGGGGAGACTTTGCCCGCTGGCAGGAGCGCGACCTGAGCGAGCACCGCCTGCTGTACCTGTTCCTCGACGGGATCTACTTGCGGCTCCGCCCTGAAGACAAGGGGACCGTCGCGGTGCTGTCTGCCTACGGGATCCTCTGGAACGGGCAGAAGATCCTGCTGCACCTGGCCATCGGCGACAAAGAGAGTACGGCCTGCTGGGAGGCATTTCTCGAGGATCTCAAGGCGAGAGGCCTGAACGATCCCGTGCTGGCGGTCGTGGACGGCAACGCCGGCGTGCGCAAGGCCCTGCGGCACAAATTCCCGCAGACCCTGGTGCAGCGGTGTCAGGTGCACCGACTGCGCAACGTCCTGGCCAAGCTGCCGGAGGTCGCGCGGCCGTTGATCAAGACACTGCTCCTCAAGGTCTTCACCGCGACGTCGTTCGCCAAGGGGCTGGCGCTGGGCCAGGCGCTGATCGCCCAGCACCAGGACGCCTTCCCGGAGGCGATGCGATGCTTGGCGCGGGATCTGGAGGAGTGCCTGACCGTGCTGAAGTTCCCCTTCGCCCATCGGACCAGGATCCGCACCACCAACCTGCTGGAGCGGCTCTTCGGCGAGGGGAAGCGGCGCACCAAGATCATCCCGCGGTTCACCTCGGAGTCGAGCGGTCTGACGCTGCTCTTTGCAGTTCTGGTCGATGCCTCCGAGGGCTGGCACGGGGTGCGCATGCCGGCGCATCTCACCGCGAGGCTGCAGCAGCTCGCTGAGCACCCTGACAGCGAGTGGGAGGATCCGGACCTGATGAAGCTGGCGGCCTGAGATCATAAGCGTTGGAGGTTTCCCATCGGAACTTTTACAGGAAAAAAAAGACTTGACCACTCCGTTGGGACGTACACTTTCCCGTCTCCCCTGCCGACACCACACCTCCTGCACAGCCGCTAGCGGCTCGCTGTCGTAGAGCAGCACCGCCGTGACATCCCCGCGGTATGCCTTGATGCCCAGTCTTCCAGCCTACTCGGCTTCTCACTTCATAGATCTTGGCGTCAATCCAGAACCGATACCAACAGCGCATCCTTTTTTGCTTGTATAGCGTTCGCTACGATCTCAGCATGCCGCATCATTCCCACGTATTCGGATACATCTATGTTGCCCCCATATTTTACATGGATACACGGTTCACCACCCACAAGCCTCTTGTAGGCGTTGACTGCGAGACTAAACGCAAGAGAAAACTTGGCAGGTGTAACCACGGAGATGTTTTCGTCAATACCCCTGATGAAATACTGATAATTCCTCTCCCCCCTATTCGCGGTTACTTCAGTTTTATACCCTATATAGGTCTGCTTAATCTGTGAATCCGCTATATGCGGAAATACCCTCTCAGCCGTCAAAACCAATTCTCGTTCCACCCTTTTGACCGCCTCCGGGTCATTCGGATCGGCGAAATAGCCGCCTCCGATAAGGGAATAGTTCAACCCGTTAACGGCATGCAAGAGATGGTTCACGGATTTGTCCACAAATGGGGTCAATCTGACGAAGTGTGATCGGCAAACTGGAGGATGCACCACAAGTAATGGCGACGCGACCACTTTCAATTTGAGGCTCTTTCCCACAAACTGCTCCAGCCATTTGCCAGCCGCCAGGATGACTTTTCTTGCACGAAATTCTCCCTTATCCGTTACTACCTTTGTATAATTACCCTTAGTGGATTCAAAGTTGACAACAGTCTGTTGTACAAACAGCGATCCTCCCGTTGCAAAGAAGCTCCGCAGCAAATCACTGATAATCGCGGTCGCGTTCATTGGTCTGTCAAATCCACTGATGCGGAAATGAGTATCCACATCCAGAAGTATATTTGTGTTCGTTGGCTTGGAGATCACTTCCCTGGAATAATCGAGCCAGCCCGCCTGAGGCACCCACTGGGAGGCTTGCCCTGAACGCCAGTCGTACTTATGGAATCGCTGATGCCGGCTAATGAACTGCTTGATTGCAAATTCCCAGGTGGCGAGAAAGAAAAGCTTTTTCAAATAGTCCTTAGCTCCATCGAATTTTCGCAAATTGAAATCAGGATCGTTTCGTGCGCTGACGATGTATTCAATCGGCTCATCGCATATCCACATAGCAGGCCCTTGCGGAAACTCCAATTTCCCGTCAGCGCTTACCCTGATGTTCATGGTTGGGAACTGCGAATAGTAGGCGAGCAGATCATCGATCCCGCCCAAAAGCGTGCGCATGAACTGATTGTTGGTGAAGATGGAATAGAGACTGCCGAAGTGAAACCAGCTATGGTGGGCACCGCTGGCTTCCTGACATATCTTGGGGTTCTTCTCCAGCAGTGCCACCCTTAGTTTGGAGCGGGAGAACAACTCGGCAATAGCTAGCCCCGCGATGCCCGCGCCGACCACAACAAAATCCCAGATGCGATCCTCAGCCTTCATGATTGAACCTATCAAGCCAAGTGCTTCACCAACATTTCCCCTACAAAGCCGGCTTCATCTTCTGTCATCCCGGAAGTCAATGGAGGACAGATATGATTCGGACACCACCGCTCCGCAGTCGGGTACGATTGTCCTGCGCAGATGCCTTCAAACACCGGCTGCCGATGGCATGGGAGTTCATAGACTCCTCCGCCCAAGGTCACCCCTTCTGCTGCCAGAGCCTTCTTCACTGACTCCAATGTCTGACCATCAGGCAGCAGAACGATCAGCTTGTAATTACTGGCCATATCCATATGGCTGGTCGAGCAGTACTCAATGCCGGCCTTATCAAGTTGTCGGGTAATCGCGCGCGTCGCCGCCGCTCGGCGTCTCAACATCTCCGGCAGCTTCCTCAGTTGGATCAGCCCTAACAACGCATGCAGCTCCGTCATTCGGCTGCTGTTGCCAAAGTCATGATGAAGCCCGCCATAGCTGACCCCTCGTTTGCCCTGATTCCGGTGGGACCGAGCCAGATAGTCCTCTTCGTCGCTTTCAGTGGTGATCATTCCCCCCTCGCAGGTGGTCATCACCTTCGTCGGGAAGAAGGAGAAGGCCGCTCCGTCTGCAAGTCGGCCGGATTTCACCCCACCGAGCTGGCTTCCGTGGGCATGAGCCGCATCCTCGATCACAAACACGCGACGGTCCCGGCAATACTCTACCACAGCCGGAACTTCCGGCGAGATGATGCCTCCGATATGCACCCACGCAACACCGGCAATATCCGGGTGGCGCTCCAGTTCGGCCTTGACCATGGCCAGCGAAGGGGCAAAGGTATTCCGGTCCATATCCAGATATTCAACAATCCCACCGGCGCGGATGATCGCCGCGACAGTGGCGAAATTAGTATTAGTCGGCACCAGCACCCTCTTGCCGACCACACCCTTAAGACGCAGGAGAATTTCAAGCGCGGTTGATCCACTGTTGACCGCTATCGCGTGTTTCGACTCGATATACTCAGCAAATGCCTTCTCGAATTGCGCCGTGTAGTCTCCGAGAATCAATGTTCCGGATTGTAGAATCTTCGCAGCTCCCTCCTGAAATTCAGTAATCTCCTCGGTATTCAGATCAAAAAAGAACGGTTTAACGCGCATCTCGCCCCCTCTCAGATGTCCTGGTAATCCCTACCCTTCGCCTGCCAATCCGAACGCATCTCATAAATTCGAGCATCAATATAAAAGCGGTACCAAAATGCCTGAAGCACGTGAAAGATTAGGCCCGGAATACCATCCAGGAATCCGAGGCGTAGGAAGTATCGGTAGGAGAAATAGAGAAGGCCCCTCAGAAATAAAGGGCAGCGGGCATACACACGAGTCTTAAGCCACCGGGTCCGTTCAACTTTACTGCCAAACAGATCCTCCTTGAGGTCCCTGTCCGGAACTCTGGTCTCAAGGAGCGTATCCCTGATCTCTCCATCCGAAAGATCATCGTGTTTCTTTAGCCAGTACTTCAAGGTGTTCTGGCGGTTATCTTCGAGAAAATCGTTCTTGGCAAATATGACCCGTCCGGACGTCAGCACCAGGTGTTCTTCGGTTTTCTCCTCATAGCGGGCATAGCCATTCCGGAAGACCCGCAGGATGTGATGGGGATAGATTCCGCCGTGCTTCAGCCACCGGTTCATGAAGTACATACGGCGATTCAGGTAAATGCCGGTGACGTCAGGTCCGCAAGTCGAGATAAGGTGGGTCAACTCATGCTTCAGTTTCGTGGGAAGGAGTTCGTCGCAGTCAAGCCGCAAAATCCATAGCCGATCAAGCGGCACATTGTCCAGCGCCCAGTTAAATTGGATGGCGTGATTGACGAATGCATGTTGAACAATCCGACACCCGTACTCCTCACTGATCTTCAGCGTTTTATCGGTACTAGACGAATCGACGATGACGATGTCATCGGTGAAATCCCTAACCGACTCGAGACACCGACGGATGTTTTTCTCCTCATTAAAGGTCAAGATAACAACAGAAACCTGGTTCACCGGCTTTCCATGCGGCTAGGACTTAACTGCAAAGACGATCAAGTGGGCACCAAGGGTTGGAAAGACGTCGCCCAAAAACTCAAACAACCTTCCCGTCCAATGCATTCGCCTCGAATACAACACGTGGCTTGAGAGCACCTTGGTTACCGAAAACTCATGCTTCTCCATGAGGCCCACAAGCGTCTGCCGCGTGTGAAAGTGGTAGTGGTAGGGGGCGTACACAAAGAGAGGCGTCTTCCCAATCAGAACCCGTAAGCGGTTCAGGGAATACGACAGATTGGGAGTAGTTACCACCAGCGTTCCACCCTTCCTGAGGACACGACGGCACTCGTCAAGGAAGGCCCCTTCGTCCAACATATGCTCAATGACTTCTCCCGCTGTCACGAGATCGAACTCCTCAGCTTCGACTGGGAAGCCCTCATTGAGATCACATTCGATCGTCTTAATTACGGCTTGGTCGTGGGCATTCAGATCTAGGCCAGTACAGTCCCACCCTATTTTTGAGAGAGAATCAGCAAACCCTCCTTTTGAGTAACCGACCTCCAAGTGCTTTCCAGATGGCAGATGTCTGAGATTGCGCACGACCTTCTCGATACGGGGAAAATCGGGGACCTCAATACCAGCGTGATGAGCGATCTGAACCGCCCTTATCTGCTTAACTCCCGACTGACCATGCATCCGTCGTTGTACCTCTTTTCCCCTTACTTCCCACCCTTCACTCCTCACGGCTTTCAGCCACGATTCCCATGCATGTCCCTAAGAGCGAATTTCGCAGACAAGGAAACTTGGCCCAGAAATACTGGATACTGACCTCAAATCCGACCTTTTCAAAGGCGCCAAGATGCTTCGGCCCGAGGAGGTACTGATTAGGGGAGTGATTTCCCAGAAGGTACCGATACAGATGAACTGGATGATGAGGGTTCGGCTCAATCCCGATATAGCAACCGTCATCCCCCAGCACGCGCCGGATTTCACTGATTATTTCTTCAAGGTTCGGAAGCTGATGTAGGACCAAGCTACCGAAAACGACTTCGAAGGAACCAGTCTGAAAGGGCAAACAGAATACATCCCCGGCAATGAACTTCAAGTTCGAACTCCGACTCGCTCTGGCCGCTGGCAACATCCGTTCCCGGAACAATTCACATGCCACTATCTCCTTTGGCGCAAACTTATCTGCAATAAGCCGGGTATACGTGCATTCACCCGCCCCGATGTCCAGAACCCGCTTTCCCCTAAAAACTGCCTCGGGATTAAGCCAGCATCGCAGATACGGCTCCAGATGGAGGTAGAGCTTGGCCTCCTCTGGCCATCGTCGGCTGTAATAGTCCCTCTCGAGTTCGCGGGAGAATACTTGCCGGTCCACGGATTTATCCTCGACCATTGGCTGCCACTCGTTCAATAATCCCCACTAAGCGCCGAACATGATCTTTCCAGTCGAAGTGGACCTCAGCCCGTTTTCTTCCAAGCCGTCCTAACCGTTGTCGAAGGCCTGAGTCATTCCGCAGAGACATAATCTTTTCGGCAAGGTCATTGGGATCCAATGGACTGAAATAGACGGCTGCATCCCCGCAAATTTCTCGGCAGATCGGAATATCTGATGCGATGATCGGCAGCCCACTGGCCATCGCCTCCACCAGAGGATGCCCGAACGATTCCGCCAGTGAAGGGAACACAAACAGGTCGCTTTGCATGTACAAGTTCGGTACATCTTCGTACGGGATAGAACCCGTAAACTTCACGAATGGAGCAATGTGAGGATGAGACACTAGCGCCCTGTCCTGCTCTCGCGTCACAATTTCCACCTCGGGAAACTGACTCGGATCCGCAGTCGTCATAAGGCGAAAATCAGCCATCCCTTGCGTCCTCATGATGGAGACTGCCTTGAGAAGTGTCGTAAGGTTCTTGTAGTCGCTATACTCAGAGACATACAAGAGTTGACATGGCCTCTCGGAGTCTCTCTGAACCTTCTCTGATGCGCCTAATTGATTCCAAGAAAACCGCTCAAGCGGCACACCAAAACTGTTCACCACTGCCTTGCTATCAGGGACCGGGATGAGCTGCTTGAGGTCTGCCATCATACTCCGTGATGCTGCAATCACAATGTCGGAGGCCCGCACAGAAAGTGAGATCAGCCATCGACGAATCCAGAACTCAAGTCTAAATTGCCGGCT
Source organism: Candidatus Methylomirabilota bacterium (assembly GCA_028870115.1). NCBI lineage: Bacteria > Methylomirabilota (SeqCode) > Candidatus Methylomirabilota bacterium. The sequence goes on along the minus strand of JAGWQH010000004.1, from coordinate 9,368 downwards.
CTTATTCGGTAGAACTGTTCTCAGGAACAATGGTGAGAAAAAGAGGGGATTTCGAACCATCAGGATCTGTTTGCACGGAGGGAACCACATGCCAAAGTCAGATGATGAGAGCAGAACGTCAACGTGTTCCTTCCTGAGGATTTGCCTCAGCGTGACTTGATCCCACAGCTGTCGCCTCCAAGAAGAGCGATAGCCAACGTCTGACGCGACTACTCTGATCCTATCCCCAAGACCCTCCAGGGATGCAACGCGTTTAGGCGGAATACAAAAAAGATACTGGTTCCCGTAATCCGACTTCGCAAGCTCTTTGCCGAGGTTTTCAATATAAGTAGCCGCCCCACCGGATTTTGCTGAGACAGCATTTATAGCCACACTCAGCATTTGGGCGTGAGGCTATCCAGTAAGGCAAACCATCTGCCTCGCATATGTTGGAAGAGATATCCAGCCTTCACTTTTTCATAACCCCTCAGACCCATCTCTCGCCTAAGCTCCGGACTATGTGAGAACTGAACGAGATACTTTGTAAGCTGGTCCACATCTCCATGGTCTACAAGATAGCCGTCGATCCCGTGGGTGATGACCTCTGGCGTGCCTCCATGGTTACCACCGATGCAGGGTTTTCCGAAGCGCATCGCCTCTAAGAACACAATCCCAAATCCCTCCTTTTTGCTCGGCATCGCAAAAACATCACACGTCTGGTAAAGTTTCTCTAATTTTTCATCTGAAACCGCGCCTAAAAACTCTACATAATCGTTCAGTTCTAAACGTAAGGTCAATTCTTTGAGTCGAGGCAGATCATCGCCATCACCCGCTACGGTTAAGTGGACCTTAGCACCTTCGCGTCGCGCCCTATCAATTGCCTTAATGAGCGTATCGATCCCTTTGAGCCGGTCACCCACGGAAAGTCTCCCAACCGTAAGAATGGCGAGGCCATCACCAAGTCCTTGTCTGCCACTAGGCAGCCCAATCTTCTCCTCCGCTAGCGTTGGTGGAATAACATGGGATCGATTAGGATCTAGTAAATTGTATTTACAAAATTCTAGGGCGGTATGCTTCGTTATTGCCACGATGCATGTGGCAGCTTGTGCTCCCCATAGGTCAAGCCACGCCGCTTTCCCCCAGGCTTCAATCCCATATAACACAAGGAAATATGATTGAATAAGACCAAGTTGGCGCATGAGCCACGCAACAGGAACCTGTCCAATATGACCCACAATCACTAAGCTGTTACGATACTTCAGTCCATGGTTCAGTGCCCTGAGGCCAAACAGAAACTTATTACCCTTGCAACCAACAAAAGGGCCACGCGGAAGGTGATGCGCATGTAACGTCCTGTCTTCATCGTCATCCATCAAAGAAAGACAATGGACTGGAAATCCTCTGAGCTCACCATGCTCCGCTAGGATCTCCCGTAAGCGACGCATGTACGTCTGAATGCCACCAGGCACATATAACTGTGGAGCTAGAAGCAAGATAGAAGGAGAGTGCGACAAAGCCGTATCCTCTTGCAGGTAATAGCATGTAATGTTTTTAACCATCCCTTCTATATCTTTCCTAATCCCTCAGCGGCTCATAATCTTTCGGGATTGGCGAACCTCGTTTCAGGCAAACGCTTTCGGTCGAGATGCGCGGCGTGAGACTTCCTGGCCTGAGAATGTGCATCTGTTCAATTGCGAACTTGGCCCTATCGGTGTAACGGTACGGAGATCGCAGGCACCGTTGGTATCCACCATCAGCAATGTGAGCGCGCTCACTTTCGTGAGTTAGGTAATAGCGGATCTTGTCCAATAATTCTTCGGAGGAGCTAAAGTACACCGCCTCCTTATCTTCTTCAAAATATTCTTGATGCTCATGCGTTCGTTCCGCGAGCATAAACCCGTTGCACGCCGGGATTTCAAAGGACCGCGAAGTTTGAAGGTCCCGATTCGCATGATTGAGGAGCCCTAGGCAAATCTTATTCGATTGGATGGCCTTACCCATTTCGGCGCACCAGAGTTCCTGACCCCTGATGCATTTCTTTAACTGCTGCCATTCGTTCAGCCTGTGGCAGTATAACGGGCGATGCATTTTCCACCAACCACTCCCCCATATATTAAACTTGAATTCATCGGGATATGAGGCTACACGCGCTAGGAAGTCCGCTCGTTCCACCCTGAACGTCCCGATAAACGCCACATCACCACAATAGAGCAACCAGTCCTGGTGTGATGGCTTCGCAGGGAAGTGTATTTGGGGATCGTATGCATTAGGAATATATAACGCTAAGGGAGCTCCACTCTCGTAAAATTCTGAAACATTGTAAGATTTCGTCGTGAGAATGCAATCAATCAGCTTCAATGACTCACGAAACGTAAAAGTTTGATTATCTGGATTAAACATATCGTCATTAAAGTAGACTAAGTTAGGACCTAGCTTAGCTGTTTTCTCCAAGGTATCAGGCAATACAAAACGTGCCTGAATGTAGAAGGTGAAGTCAGGCTTAAACTCACTGGCACTTCTTATAATAGCTTCATTTAGTCTGCTTACTAGCCGCCCAGGAGGTCTCCGAATAATCTTACCCAGAATCCTCGCGCTAAGATTCCGGGGCCACGGCACTAGGTCTTCTGAGTCCACGGTTCTAACATCATGGCCAAGCTCAACGAAAGCGTCTCGCCAGCAGGTACCATTCGACCCAGGATAGTCAGGGCCGATGTACAGGATTTTGAGCTGCGACAGTTCCATTCACGATTACCAATCTCTCGATCGCCCCTCGGGAAAATGACCCGATGTGGTAACATTCCGCATTGCCGACCAATTGAACCCGCTTCGTACCGCTAGCTATTGTCCTTGCCAACATCACCGCCTATGAGCTGCGAGTAGATTCCCAGCGCTTGTTCACCGTAGGTTTCCCACCCACCGAGCAGTTTTACCCGCTGCAAGGCTGCCTGGCCCATCTCCTGTCGTCTCGTAGGGTTATCCAGCATCCACTGGATTTTGTCGCGAATCGCCTTCGGATCCCGAATTGGTACAATAAAACCTTCAACTCCGTCCGTAAAGAGATCTTCGGCCCCGGTGTTGGTTGTAGCGATCACTGGAAGGCCACAGGCCATGGCCTGGGCCAATACTAGACTCAAGCCTTCCTGAATCGAGGGTTGAACCAGTACACTTGCCTGGCTATAAAACCAGGAAAGCTTATTGCGCGGGTGAGGGCCCTTGTCGGTGAAGATGTCCGCGTTTCGGTGCAGGATCTCTCGTGCATCTGAACTTGGACAGCCCACAAACCATACTTCTATCGCTTTTCTCAGGACTAAAGGGCGTACCGCCTCGAAAAGATAGCTAATACCCTTTTGTATAGAATAACCACCCACAAACAGGACACGAAATATCTCATCCTCTTTGGGGAGAGGACAAAAAAGAGATAAGTCAACCCCATAAGGAATCCTGCGCAGTTTCTCTGGAGGCACTCCTTTCTCGACAAAGGTGCGATAACTGAAAGTAGATGGTACTGTAATTAGATCCGCTTCGCCATACTCCAGCAATTCTTTATCCGCTACTCGACGGTCAATAGAAGAATAGTGTATTCGATGATGGGCAAATTCTTCGGCAAGGATCTCGTCCTGATAGAGAATGTGAGAAGACCCACGGTCGCACACGATGCGGGCTCCGAGCTTTCTTGCGCGTCGCGCAGCATGAAGACCGAAGCTTGAAAGATGAACAAACACATCACAGGGCTCCACTCGTCTCGCAACCCACCAATCAAAGCTGTCAATAGCTAGCCAGTTCAAGTGCTTGGCCAGTCTGTGCCACCTCACTTGCCGAGCCACCATCGCAGAAGAGAGGACCCAGGGAAATGTGCGGGTAAAAGGCCGGATCGGTTGATCAACTTTGAAGGACGGATATGCCGTGTACAGCCGAGCCAGACACCCACGCTGCCGCATCTGCTCTGCCAGATCGAAAGCGTGAAAACGGCCAAGGCTAGAAATCGCAACATGGATCATGTATTCAGCCCCGCTCAAGATTTCCGGCTCAAACCGTAGAGAATGAGCGGCCATACGACCAAGTGGCGGGTCGCGGACGTAAAGATCTGGACTACTCCGAAGAAATCGAGATTGAGAAAAAAGAACACGATGTATAGGGAGGCACCCATTTCATAATTCGATCTTTTGACTAACCAGTAATAGAGGATTCTGAAGAAATATCCATGAAGGACTGCGAAGAGCAAGACGCCGATAAGCCCAAAATTTAGGTAGTATTCCGAGATGGCATCGAAGGTTGCCGAGGTAACTCCGTAATCTATGTCGTCCTCATTAGGCAGCATACCGACAGCGATCGTATAGCGGTTTAACTCCAAACTGAGGTTCGGTTTTTCAGGCCATAGGACCCGTGGCACAAGTTGTTCTAGCGTCAACACGAAGGATCGGCCCATTTCAAAAGGGTACGGATCTGGGTAATACTGTGAGAACACAGAAAGCGCACCGGCGCCACTCCCTGCAAAACGACCAACTAAACCGTCTAATCCTAATTCAAACGCAGCCCGAAATTCTGTTCCTGCAAATTGTTGAGAGGTGGCGGAAATCCGAGCAGATATTGATTCCACTTCCCCTTCAAGCTTATACAGGGTCAGCCACGGCCCGACCACAAACATAAAGAGAGGAATCGCTGCAGCTAATACCTTCCAGGGGAGCCGGCCCCTCGCAATCACATAGCCCAAGACGATTAGCAGGATCGGGTATAGAAAATTCGCTCGCATGCCGGTTTGCAAACCAAGAAGGAGTTGAGCGAGAAAGATGAGGACCAAAAACATTAACCACTTCGCCCGTCCAGAGGTCTGTGGAGAGAAAATACGATAACTGACGATGACTAAGATAACCCAGACGATCCACCCGAGGAGTAGAACCGTGTCCCGGATGACGACGGACATGAGGGGACGTAGGACAACAAATACAAGAAGTGCAATAGGAGTGTACAGTACCAAATTTCGACTATATTTTGCATGATCAATTGGCCACTTTAATGCCGGCAACCATCGAGCCACCGCTGGCATCGGGCCTCCCGCCCCTAGATACAGTCCGACCCCGCCTAAGAGAATCAGGTGGCAGGCAGTTGGGAGATGAGCTTTCTCCCCATACCGCAGAAAAGTCGAGCCAATTCCCGGAACGGCTTCCCATGGAAGAAGGTCCCAATAGTAGACCGCGAGTGCTCCCCACCCATATTTGAAGAAGTAAAACGCCATCAGCAGAGAGAGTGGGGCAAGCCAGGGATTCTCACCGCGACGTTGTGATACCCTGAAACCGTAGAAAGCCAGCAAGAAAAGGATGCTGGCCGTCACCCAGATAACAACCGTCGGAGGGAAGTTCGCGAAGGTCCCGAACGGCAAGGCTAAGAGGACCAGCGCAGCAGTTATTACAGTCCACCGGGCAAGCTGAGAGTGGAAGCGAGGCAGTGCCTTAGAAAGAACCCGTTGTCCTGCAGTGGCGCCATAGGGAACAGAGGAATAATTGGTCTCAACCCTCCGATTCATCCAGTTCCCTCTTTTCTGAACACGCCAATGATATTCCCCCGCAGACCATGGAGCAGCGGGACCTTGTTAACCAGATATTGGTGGATAACCCCGATCAAATAAAACGGCAAAAAGAACTCCAAATAATGAGGGCCGCCTTCGGCGAAGATCATCCTTTCGACTGCAAAACCAGTGCGTCGTGCCAGCAACCCTAATCTGTGACATGTATTCGCGCGATACAATGTCGGAAAGACCTCGTGTCTGTCGCCGTTAGTGGAAGAACGCTCGACTGCCTGATAGCCCACTTTTCGTAGCAGCAAAGCCGCTACTGGCACATAATGGTAGAGATTGGGCGTCCGGAAGACGAACCTCCCACCCGACTTAAGTACACGGGCAATCTCTGCGAACGCACGCTCAGGCTGTTCCAGGTGTTCCAGGACGAAGTCGCTTAACGCGACATCGAATTTTGCCGAAGCAAAAGGGAGCTCGTACACGTTAGCCCGAACCGCCAGATCGAGAGAGGTATTGAGATCCTGCCGGACGTCGAATCCGATCAGCCGCGAAATCTTGGAGCCGAACCGCACCTTCTTTGCGTAGCAATCCTGCCGACCACAGCCTACATCCAGCACAAAAGCTTGGACACCCACGCGGTCGATGGCCCGATCGAGCGCGCCCAGGAACGCAACCGTCCCGTTCAGGTACGATGGGTCCCACGGCCCGATCTGCCGTGATTCAAGAACACCTTTGACGCGCTTCACGAACGGATCGATCATGCTCTATGATTTTGTACTCCTTTCTTGCGAGCCTTAAAATCTGCTTCTGATCCTCCTCCAGCCAGGGGTGCGGACCCCACCTCTCCATCACCTCGACTGAAAGAATCTGGCTCATCACGCTCCTTGATCGCATCTGCCGTCAATCGCTTCGTTAGGAGAACTGTCAAGCGGTTGTCACCTTCTGCATAGACTGTTGATGCAGTCCTAACTAACCATGTACGTATCAGCTCCTTCTCGGGTCGCCCCATAAGGCAGATCCATGCAATCACTGCCGCCAACAGACTGTACAGCATGCCAGTCGCCGCGAATTCGTGCCATGAATGTCCCGCAACGCGGCTCAATGTCCATGAAACAAGAAATACGCAACACGCAAATGGGGCACATCGAGCTATGAGCTCAACTAGAAGTCTGATTGCGGACTCTTTGATTATGCGGCAGGTATTCCGCATCAGGCTAAACGAACTAAACAACAAGTCGGCGAAGAGCACAGCCAGGGCCACGCCTCGCTCTCGCCAAAACTGAATTAGAATCATGGCTAGCACGATCGTTGTCAGCGCCGTCAGGAATGTCCGAATAGCCGCATTTCTATGAAGATTGGCTGCGACTTGTATCATTCCACTCGTATACCAAAGGCTATTGGATACGGCACTGATTAAAAAGATGCCAAGCAATACTCGATCCGCCTCGACCCGATTCCCCGTCCATAATGTGAAGATATGGTCAGCGAAAAAGTAAAGAAAGCTAGCGACAGCCAAAGCGGCCCCCAGCGAATACTTACAAGCGGCCGCATTAAGTACGCGCAAGCGATCGAATTGGCCAGCAGCAAATAAGGAGGTCATCTCAGGCCATAGCGCTGAGTTGCTGGCGCTGAAAACTTGTCGAACGAGGTTCGCCAAGGTGCGGGTGGTCGAAAACGCTACCAGTGAAGTAGATCCCAACGTGGCGGCTAAAACGAGAGATACGCCTTGAGAAGTAAGGCTGTTGCTAAGAGGAAACAAAAAGAAGAAAATACTCGGCATAAAAAAGCTGGCGCTCAATCGCCAGGATGACCTGGAAACGCCAATGTGGATACCAGAGTGACGCCGACGCAGATCGTACTTGATTATTGATAACGCTAAGAAAGGCTGGAATGCCAGCAGGGCTGCGACGACCGGTGGGCTGCCTCCGGTCAGCAAAGCGCTACACGTTATGCCCACACTGAACAGGCGCAGGACATTACCGATACTTTGTCCCCTGTCGTATTCGCCGACACACCGGTAGATACCGGATAGAAGGCCAATAGGTATGGCGGCCAGTATCTGCACGCCGGAGAGCACCAGTACCGCGCCAGACATGGTTTGCCCGATCATCTGCAGCCCAAGCAATTCTACCCAGGGTACCCACCATACCAAGCTTACAATAAATACAAAGGTAATTCCGACAATTACCATATATAATGACAAGGCGCTATGCAGTACTTGATGAAACTGATCGTGCTCTTCTCGGGTTCTATGAATGTTCATTAAGTTGACCGCATAATTTTGCATGCCGATATCCAATAACGCCATATACGCTGCCGCAGCAGAGAGCGCAAGCCAGTCACCGTAAAGCGCGACTCCCCATGAAGTCAAGAATAGAGGGACCAGGATAAGGTTCTGTCCAGTCGTAATAACTTGACCAAGCAGATTTACACCCACACCTCTGGCCAACCGATTCGTTATTGTGTTCCGACCGATCATGCCGGATTGTCCGCCTTCTTTGGATACAACAATGACTTCACTCGTTGACGCAGCCATTCTCGCATTCGCTTTTTGCAAGCGAAAAGAGAGCCGAAGCCTGCCTGTACCAAAAACAGGCGGGTTCGCACGGTTTGACTGTCATCCATCAGCCTAATCTCACTGACCGCCTCTGCCAATTCATTTTCAGATAGTTCACCTATAGGCAAACTAGACGCAAAATTGATAGCCCATCCCCTCCTCGCTTTAATGAGCGTATGTCTGCCTCCATGAATTAGGCTTACTGTTCCATCGGATTCGAGGCGTTGATACAACAACCGGGTGTCACGGACGTGGGCCACAAACCGGCTCCGACGCTGAGGTGTTGACCAATCTCGATAGGCGGCCAGCACATCAGAGCAATAGGCTACATTCCCGACGGTCAATAAACGTAGAGAGAGATCCCAGTCTCCGACCATATCGAGTAGATATTTCGTTCCGCCCACCGCCTGATAGGCGGTCTTTCGAATGAGAGCCGCAATAAATACATTACATTGTTGCCATACATAACGCTGAAGCTCTTGCACACCACTACGCACAAAGGATGGATGAATGCTTCTCTCGCAGCCTATCACCCATCCGTTCGCATCGATTCGCTGGACAGCAGAATGGGCAAACGAAACATTGGGATGAGCATCGAGGATTTGCGCCATTTGGCGGCAGAAACCAGGATGGAGCCTATCATCAGAACTCAAAAAGTTTATATACTCCCCCGAAGACTCGGCAGCACAGAAGCCAAAGTTATCTTTCATATTCAGATGATTTTGGGGGGTAACTATACGCAGACGGGGATCGAAAAACTCCCTCAGAAGAGCGGGAGAGTCATTTGTCGAGTGATTCTCAGACACCACTACTTCAAGGGAATCGTACTGCTGCGACAGCGCGCTTCGCAGGCATTCTCTCAAGTATTCCGGCTTCTGGTTGTATGTAGGTACACAAATACTAATCTTCGGTTTCAACTTTCATACCCTCATAGCGAACTTTATCCGCTGCAAAAACTCACCCGGCCAGGCCGGGAATGCTCTGGCTGACCTAAACAGCAATCCAGCACAGAGAAGCGATCTGGAGGGTGGCGAAGAAGCCGATCAGGCCGTAGGCCTCCATGCCAAGGAACTTGATATACAAGGGCACGAAGACCAGTCCCATGAGCATGGACCAGCCTTTGCCTAGCGTGTTGGCAACGATATTGCGTTTTACCATTTCTTGGCCATATCAGCGGATCCGCTTCAGATAGCCGTCCGGGGCGACGGTGATGAGCAGTTTGTGCTCAATGCTCTTATCAATCTCGAATTATCGAACGTCAGAGCCTGTCCGGCAAACCTCCGTTCATGCTTCGACAGGCTCAGCACGAACGGGAAAAGG
>JAGWQH010000003.1 GCA_028870115.1 Candidatus Methylomirabilota bacterium | reverse complement strand
TCGGCGTCCACCGCAAGAGGCTTTTCTGCACTACACGCGGTTTTCAGCATCCGGCGCTTCCGGATCACGGAGTGACGCGGTCCGGCTGATCGACGAGCGGTCTTTTTGGTGCAGATCGAGCCACTACTGCGGAAGATGGGTTAAGTGTCACGTCTGGAGGAGGACCAACGCGCACTCATCGCCCGGATACGGAAGTACGCAGGCTTTTGGGCATGGCCGGACAAGCGGCGGAGAGAACTCTGGGCGTGGTGGAAGAACCGCTTAAGGCCATGGGGCGGCGTGGCACTCAGGGGTATCAAAGTTGTGATCGTTAGTCTCCACGCGAGAGCACCCAGTTTCAACATAAAGCGCATGATTCCGATACGGTACCTGGATGCAAAGTGGATCAACGATTTCTTTGTCGCTGGTCGGCTGATGTTGAGCACATATGAAAAGTGTAGAACTCACGAAGATCTCAGTCGTCGGGACGAGCGGGAAGGAAAAGGAAACTTTCACATCACGGATGGTTTATATGCGTTGACAGGCATTCAAACGTCGGGAAGTAGAAGCTACATCCTTTGTACTAGTCTGTCCGAGAGCTCCGCACTCATGCGACACTTCGGAACGGATGACTATTTTCGGATAGTTGATGTACCAGGTTTTTGCAAGGCAATATCATCCAGCCTTTCCGGCTTTCTATCGTACAAGTTCGGCCGATGCAAATATTTGCCCGAACGCTCCGTTGTACGTAACACACTGCAGTCGATCCCGCCCGATCCATCGGAGCTGCTTGAGGCGGCGAAGGTCAAGGACCAACGTGCGGTGGAGGAGTCCTTTTACAGAATGAACGCGCAACTCGCAAAGCGAATCGACGACGAGATTTCGGATGAGATCTATTTCTTGAAAGAGAATACTTCCGAGGTCAAAGACGAGTTCAGAATGATTTGGACGGTGAACGAAGATGTCGTGGCGCCAAAGGAAGTTGTATGCCCTGATGCCACTCAGTTTTGTCAGCGTCGTCTTTCAGATCCAGGAAGCTTGCTAGCCCGCTGACGTCATTGTGTAGGAATCGAAGTAGTGACCGGCCGGGGAGATAGGTAACAAAACAGTCTGGGGACATGGGTTGCAGCTTGCAGCAGGGCTGGGTGCCGCCGCTGATCCGTAGCCTCGTTAGACTGCTGCGCATGGCTGCTTGCCTGGTGAACACTGCTTGAGCCACAGGGGCCGATGAGGCTTGAGGTCGTTGGCTCAATTGCAGACGTTGAGGTTATCGCGTCAGGCCCAGCAATTCTGGTGCGCTCCTACCTTCGCAAGGCGTATGGTCGAGGTCGATAGCGCAAGCTGAAGGGTGTTGCTACCGTTCGCCTACCGAACGGTGCCTTGCGGAGGGTAGAGTTGCATTGGTACGAAGCGCATGGTAAATGATGGCAAATGCGTGAGATCGGCGAGGCGTGGGAATGGCAGATGCTACCATAGTCTACGAGTTCGAATGGGACCCCGAGAAGAGAAGGGTCAACCAACGCAAGCACGGCGTGCCGTTCGAGGAGGCAGCTACGGTGTTCCTTGATCCTCGGGCCATCTCACTGTACGATGAAGAGCATAGCGAACAGGAAGATCGATGGATCACGCTCGGGTTTTCTTCGACTGGACGGATTCTCGTGGTGTGCCACACATTCCAGCCAATCGACGAGGGGCGGTGCCGAGAGTGCGGATCATCATGTGTCGGAGAGCCACCAGGCGCGAGAGGGGGCAGTATGGCAAATGAGGAGATGAGAAAAGAATACGACTTTTCGAAGGGTGTTCGGGGCAAGTTTTACAGGTCAGGCCTGAAGCTCAGTCTTCCCGTGTACCTCGACCAAGAAGCGATGACCTTTGTACAGCGCATTGCCCGGAAGAAAAAGACCGACATCTCGACGGTGGTCAACAAGCTGATTCTTACGGATAAGCACCTTGCAGAGGTGATCGAGTAGAGGCACATCTTGTCGAATGATCCGCTTCACCAGACCGCAGCCGGGTAGCCATGAGCTTGGCTTGCAGTGGTCTGTGCCGCCGGTGAGCAGTACGTTAGACTGCTGCCCTTGGCCTACCCGATGACCACTACCTGAGGCAGTGAAGAACAAAATCCTGGCTCTTGCAACTGCCACCTGACTCAGATTCCGGCCCTACAAACACGGTCAAGCGGCTTGACCGCCCACGGCGGTCATGGTACAGTCGGCCCGTTCCTGCCGCAGTTGCTTTGCGCCCGTAGCTCAGCCCGGATAGAGCGTTTGCCTGCGGAGCAAAAGGCCGGCAGTTCAAATCTGCCCGGGCGCACCATACCGCCTCAGACATTGAACCGGATCGTCATGATATCGCCATCAGCCACGAGGTACTCTTTCCCCTCAAGGCGCAACAGTCCTTCGTGTCTGGCCGCTGCCAGCGACCCGCAGCGGATGAGCGCCTCGTAGGCCACCACCTCTGCCCGAATGAAGCCTTGCGCGAGATCACTGTGGATCGCTGCTGCTGCTTGTAGGGCCGTAGCGCCCAGTGGGATGGTCCAGGCTCTCACCTCGTCGCTTCCCACCGTAAAGAAGGTCATCACAGCCAGAAGATCATAGCAGGCTTGCTGTAGTCGCGGCGCCACGGATGCCTCCAGGCCCAGTTCGGCGCAGAAGGCGCTCGCTTCATCGGGAGGGAGATCCGCTAACTCCAATTCCAGCTTGGCCGGGATGGCCATTGAAGCCGGCTGGGATGTCCCCAGCGCCGGTATGGCCCCAAGGCCGGCGAGTTGTCCGCCGCTCTCCTCATCGGTATTAACCACCAGAAGGCTCGGCTTGGCCGTCAGGAACTGAAAGCCGCGAAGCAGACGCTCATCTTCAGCGGTCAACGACATCCCCCGCAACGGCTGTTCCTCCTGCAGCGCCGCATAACATCGCTTCAAGAGGGCCAGTTCCTGGTGACTCTCGATCTTTTTGCCCTTTCGCAATGCCTCCTCGATCCTGGCGATTCGCTTCTCTACCACATCCAGATCGGCTAAGACCAACTCGGCCCACAGCGTCGCCGCATCCTTGGCCGGATCGACTCTTCCTTCGATGTGGGGGACCCGCTCGTCCTTAAAAGCTCGAACGACCATGAGGAGGGCGGTGCTCTGCCGCATCTGAGGAAGGAGCTGTCCGCCGGGGCTTGCGGGTTTGCTCGATTCTTTGACGAGCGGGGCGAAGTCCACAAGCTCGAAACTGGCTGGTGTCACCTTTTTCGGGTTGAACATGAGCGCCAGGCGTTCGAGGCGGGGATCGGGGACCTTCACGACGGCGATTGATGCCTCCCCCAACTGGCCCGCCTGATGGCTTGGCTGGCCGTGGGTCAACAGCCGGTACACGGTGCTCTTGCCGGAGGCCGGCAATCCAATAATACCGATGCGCATCTGCTCGATCTCCTGTATATAGTCTGATTCGTAGGCCGTTCGTCCAAGCATGGCCACAGTAGCATAGGCGTGGAGCGCGCGCCACTGAAACCGCCTCTAATCTCATGCTTTTACATTGAAATTTTCCCGACCTGTGGTAAGCTCAAGTACCGATGAAGGCCTACCTGGATATCGAAACCTCGTTCGAGGGCGCCATAACGGTTGTGGGCCTGTATGCGACCGATCGCGGCCTGATTCAGTTGATCGGTACCCAGATCAGCGATGTCACGGTCTGGCAGGTGCTTGAGGGCGTGGAGACGATCTGTACGTATAACGGGAGCCGCTTCGATCTCCCGGTGATCCGCCGTCGACTGGGTCTCGATCTGTTTGCGGCGTTCCACTCCCACGATCTGATGTATATCTGCTGGCGGTATGGCCTGTTCGGCGGGCTGAAGCGGGTGGAGGAGCAACTCGGCATCTCCAGGCGTTCCAAGGGGATCGATGGTATGGAAGCGATGCGGTTGTGGTCGAGATATGAGGACAGCAAGGACGAGCAGGCGTTGCAGACGCTTCTCACTTACAATAGGGAGGATGTCTTGAACCTCCCGATTCTCGAAGCGCGGCTCGTGGAGTTCGACAGGACGTATGCGCATCGCGATTAAGACCTTGGGGTGTCGGCAGAATCAGTGCGAGAGCGATGCGCTCCAGGAGTCGCTGCGGCGGGATGGGCATACGGCGGTCGGGCTCGACGAAGCGGCCGATCTGTTCATCATCAATACCTGCAGTGTGACGAAGGAGGCCGACGCCGACTCGCGGCAGATGATCCGGCGGGCGGTTCGATATAACCCGTCGGCACGGGTGGTCGTCACCGGCTGCTATGCCCAGGTGGCTGCCGAGGAGATTGCAGCGATACCTGGTATCGCCCTGATCGCAGGCAATGGCGAGAAGGCGCAACTGCCTGAGCTCATTTCGGGGTTGCGCGATCAGAGGCCGCCGATCATCGCGGTTTCAGATATTCAGCAGTTAAGCCGCTTTACGCCGCTGCTGCCGCCGGTGGGTGCGGCCCGGAGTCGGGCACTCCTCAAGGTTCAGGATGGGTGCAGCTATCGTTGCACCTTCTGTATTGTTCCGGAAACCCGCGGGCCGAACCGTAGTCAATCGACCGAGGCGGTATTGCACGACCTGCGAGCCCTCGTGGACGCCGGGTATCCCGAGGTGGTTCTGACCGGAACTCACCTGGGGACGTATGGGCGGGACCTGCCGACCAGCGGGTCAATTGCCGGCTTGGTGGCCGACATGCTGGTAGCGGCGGTCCCTGCGAGGATCCGCCTGAGTTCGCTCGATCCGCACGAGGTCGGGGAAGAGCTGATCGGCTGCTTTAGCCGCTTCGGTAACCTCTGCCGCCACCTGCACCTTCCGGTGCAGAGCGGCGATGAGGGCGTCCTCAAGCGCATGCGACGACCGCACACTGCGGACGATTTCCGGCGGCTGGTAGAACGGCTTACGGAGTCGGTCCCTGGGATCGCCATCGGGACCGATGTCATTGTCGGCTTTCCCGGCGAAGGGGACAAAGAATTTGAGGCCACCTACCGGCTGCTCGACCGACTGCCGATCGCCTATCTTCACGTGTTCAACTACTCGCAGCGGAAGGGAACGGTTGCGGCCTCAATGCCGAACCAGGTCCCCAAGGACGTGAGGACGACCAGAAGCGCGGCACTCCGAGCGCTCAGCGATACGAAGTGGCAGCAGTTTCGACAGACACAGGCGGGACAGTCGTTTACGGCTGTCGTTCTGGAGAGTCGGGATGCGCGAACCGAGCGGATCGAAGCGTTGACTGATAACTATATCACGGTACGCCTCGAAAACGTCGAGGGGGGTATCGGCCGCATGGTCAATCTGAGGATCGAGGCGGTCACTGAACGGGAGACCATTGGCCGCCTGTACAGGCGACGCACCGACGACTTCGTACCTACGCCGGAGGGAAAATGAACCAGGGGCTGATCGGCATCATTGGCGGGAGCGGATTGTACGAAATGGAGGGACTCGATCGGGTTGAGGAACGGCGCGTCGAGACCCCCTTCGGGGCGCCGTCTGACACCTACATCATCGGGTCCCTGGCAGGGCGGCAGGTGGCGTTTCTCGCGCGGCACGGACGCAGCCATCGCCTGATGCCGTCCGAACTGAATTTCCGCGCGAACATCTTCGGGTTCAAGCTCCTGGGCGCAGAGTGGGTCATTTCCGCTTCGGCGGTAGGCAGCATGCGTGAAGAATTGCCGCCTCTGGATATTGTGATTCCTGATCAGTTCTTTGATCGAACGAAGGGGCGGGTCAGCACCTTCTTCGGGAACGGCCTCGTGGCCCATGTGAGCTTCGCCGATCCGACCTGTCCGGCTCTTGGGAAGGCGCTGTTCGCCGCCGGGCAGTCGGTGGGCGCGCGAATACATCACGGCGGCACGTACCTGTGTATCGAGGGGCCGCAGTTTTCGACCAGGGCCGAGTCGCGGATTTATCGAAGTTGGGGAGTGGATGTTATCGGGATGACCAATCTGCAAGAGGCGAAGCTCTGCCGCGAGGCCGAGATCTGCTATGCGACGCTGGCCCTGGTCACCGATTACGATGTCTGGCACGAAACAGAGCAGGATGTATCGGTGGAGGCGGTAGTCGCGATCCTGAAGCAAAACGCCGAAACCGCCAAGGCCATCATCAAAGCGACGGTGTCATCGTTTCCGTCCGGCAGGGACGGTTGTTCGTGCGGGAGCGCGATGCGGGATGCGATCATCACCGCTCGCAACGCGATTCCTGTGGATGTTCGGGAGCGGCTGAGGCCGATCATCGGGAAGTATATCTAACATTGTGCGAGGTGCGAAAAATCCCCCCGCACCCCCCTTTGCCAAAGGGGGGGGACTTGGGGGGGATTTCGTGCGAGGTAGATAATGAGTAGCATCCTTGTTGTCGGGTCGGTCGCGCTTGATTCCGTTCAGACGCCATTCGGCAACGCCAAAGAGGCGTTGGGGGGATCGGCCACGTATTTCTCGGTAGCGGCCAGCTTCTTCGCCGACGTTCGCATCGTAGCGGTGGTGGGAGAGGATTTTCCCGAAGAGCACCTGGCGTTTCTGAAGAGCCGGTCGATTGATCTGAAAGGGCTGGTACGGGTCCCGGGGCGCACCTTCCGGTGGACCGGAGAGTACGGGTTTGATCTGAACGAGGCGAAGACGCTTGAAACGCAGCTTAATGTTTTTGCGTCGTTTCAGCCGGAGATCCCGAAGGCATACAAAGAAAGCGAACTGGTTTTCCTGGCCAATATTGATCCCGATTTGCAGCGGGAGGTTCTTAACCAGGTACGCTCGCCGAGGCTGGTGGCGGCCGACACGATGAACTACTGGATTGATGGGAAGCCCGAGGCGCTCCAGGAGATGCTGAAGTCGGTGGATATCCTGCTCATTAACGACGCTGAGACCCGGCAGCTTGCCGACGAGCCGAACTTGGTCCGAGCCGCCCAGAAGGTCCTGGGCTGGGGGCCGACCTCACTGGTTATCAAGCGAGGAGAGTACGGGGCGCTGCTGGTTCGAAAGGGTGGATGGTTTGCCGCGCCGGCGCTTCCGCTCGATTCGGTGTTTGACCCGACAGGAGCGGGCGATTGCTTTGCCGGCGGCTTCATCGGGTACCTTGCCAACACGATGAATTTTGAGGAGGCCAACATCCGGAAGGCGATTGTGATGGGATCGGTGATGGCCTCTTTTAACGTCGAGGCATTTTCGCTCGACCGATTACGACGGCTGACCTATCCTGAAATCGAGGCGAGGTACAAGGTATTCAAGCGCCTCGCGCATTTTGAAGACCTGTAGACTGAAGGGGAGAACAGGATGGCGAATGAGCGCCATAAGGACAAATTGGAGGAGCTGCGCCGCAGACGCGAGGCCGCTCTGCAGGGCGGCGGGCAGGAGCGGTCCGATCGACATCACCAGTCCGGGAAGCTGACGGCGCGCGAACGGATCGACCTGCTTGTTGATCCGGGGAGTTTTACCGAGCTGGATGCCTTCGTCACCCATCAGTGCTACGACTTTGACATGGACCAGCAACGGATCCCCGGCGACGGGGTCGTTATTGGATACGGGACGATCGACGGGCGGCAGGTCTATCTCTTTGCCCAGGATTTCACCGTATTCGGCGGCAGTCTGGGTGCAGCTCACGCCGCCAAGATCTGCAAGGTGATGGATCTGGCCGTAAAGATGGGCGCTCCGATTATCGGCCTCAGCGATTCTGGCGGGGCCCGAATCCAGGAAGGGGTCGTTTCGTTGGCAGGGTATGCCGATATTTTCCTCCGCAACACGTTGGCCTCAGGTGTGATCCCGCAGATCGCGGCCATCATGGGTCCATGCGCGGGCGGCGCGGTCTATTCACCGGCCCTGATGGACTTCGTCTTCATGGTACGCGATACCAGCCACATGTTCGTCACAGGTCCTGATGTGATCAAGACGGTCCTGCACGAAGAGGTCAACTTCGAGGAACTGGGTGGCGCGATGACCCATAATGCCACGTCGGGCGTCGCCCACTTTGCCGTCGATTCGGAGCAGGAGTGTCTCGCCTCGATCAGGGAACTCCTTTCGTACCTTCCGCAGAACAATCTGGAAGATCCGCCTCGCTGTGAGTCCAGGGACGATCCGGAGCGGCAAGAGGAGGCCCTGAACGCCCTCGTCCCCGACAGCCCCAACAGACCGTACGATATGAAGGAGCTGATCCGCATGGTGGTGGACGACGGCGAGTTTCTCGAGATCCAGGAATATTTCGCCCAGAATATCGTAGTCGGCTTTGGGCGTCTGGATGGACAATCGATCGGATTTGTCGCCAACCAGCCTGCCGTGCTGGCCGGATGCCTCGATATCGGCTCTTCCGTCAAGGCGGCCCGCTTCATCCGCTTTTGCGACGCGTTCAACATTCCCATCATCACCCTGGAGGACGTCCCCGGCTATCTGCCGGGTACGGCGCAGGAACATGGCGGCATCATTAAGCACGGCGCAAAGCTGCTGTATGCTTACGGAGAGGCCACGGTGCCGAAAATCACCATCATCGTGCGAAAGGCCTACGGGGGCGCCTATTGCGTGATGGGCAGCAAGCATATGCGGGCGGATATCAACTTCGCCTATCCGACGGCGGAGATCGCGGTTATGGGACCTGAAGGGGCGGTCAATATCCTATATAAGCGGAAGATTGCCGAGGAGATTGATGTCGCGTCTTTCCGCGCGGAAAAGGTAGCGGAGTTCCGCGATAAGTTTGCCAATCCGTACATTGCCGCAGAGCGCGGCTACATCGACGAAGTGATCGCCCCGAAAGAGAGCCGTCCGAAACTGATCAGGGCGCTCAGGTCGCTGAGGACAAAGCGCGAGACGAACCCTCCCAAAAAGCATGGCAACATCCCACTTTAACCCCTAACTCCCAACATCTGTTTTATGCCATGTTCGATAAGATTCTGATTGCGAATCGTGGAGAGATTGCTGTTCGGGTGATCCGCGCCTGCCGCGAGATGGGCATCGGCACCGTGGCGGTTTACTCAGAGGCCGACCGATCTGCGCTGCACGTCAGGTTGGCCGATGAGGCGTACCTGATCGGTCCGGCGCCTTCTCCTCAGAGTTATCTTAAGATTGACCGGATTATTGAGACCGCGAAACTGGTCGGCGCGAAGGCCATTCACCCGGGATATGGCTTTCTGTCGGAGAATGCGGAGTTCGCCATGCGGTGCGAGGAAGAAGGCCTGGTGTTTGTCGGCCCCTCTTCTCATGCGATCCGCGCGGTGGGCAGCAAGACCGCCGGCCGGAGCCTGGCGAGCCAAGCTGGTGTCCCCGTCGTTCCGGGAACGACCAGAGACCTGGCTGATCGAGAGGTGCTTGAGGCCGTCCGGGAGATCGGCCTGCCTGTCGTCATCAAGGCCTCCGCTGGAGGGGGCGGGAAAGGGATGCGAATCGTCTCAACCGAGGCGGCGCTTCCGAGCGCTATCCGCGCCACCCGCTCCGAGGCGTCCGCTGCATTCGGCAATCCGGCTATTTATGTGGAGCGCTATCTGGGCGCCGCTCGCCACATCGAGATGCAGGTGATGGCCGATACGCAGGGTAATGTGGTGTACCTTGGTGAGCGCGAATGCTCGCTGCAGCGCCGTCACCAGAAGGTTATCGAGGAGTCGCCGTCTCCCTTTGTAGATCTCGAACTGAGGCGTCAGATGGGCGAGGCCGCGGTAAGATTAGCCAGGGCTGCAAACTACACGAATGCGGGGACGATGGAGTTCCTGGTCGATCCGTCAAAGAACTTCCATTTTCTGGAGATGAATACTCGGCTCCAGGTGGAGCACCCGATCACCGAAATGGTGACCGGACTTGACCTGGTGAAAGAGCAGATCCGGATTGCGGCCGGGGAGACCCTCTCAGTGCGACAGAACGAGATTCAGATGCGCGGTCACGCGATCGAGTGCCGCATCTACGCCGAGGACCCGTTCAACAACTTCATGCCGTCACCCGGACGAATCCGGGCGCTGCGTACGCCTGGTGGGCCAGGCCTCCGGATCGAGAGCGCGATCTACGAAGGGTGCAATGTCCCGATCCACTATGATCCTCTGATCTCAAAATTGATCGCCTGGGGACGCGACCGTGAGGAGGCGATGGAGCGGATGCGGCGCGCCCTGAATGAATATGTCGTACTGGGCGTGAAGACGAATATTCCGTTTCACCGTCAGGTGCTCAACATCTCGCAGTTTGTGACCAGCCAGATCAATACAGAATTTCTGGAGCGCTGGCTGGCCAAAGGACTTGTACCCGAGAATGGGGCCTTCGCGGAGATCGCGCTGATTGCCGGAGCGCTCTATCTCCATACCAGGCAGCGTGCAGCCTCCTCATCGATCGGGCAGGGTGGCCAAATCGACAGTTCATGGAAGCGGACCGCTCGTCAGGATGGATTGCGACGACGATGATCTACTCCGCTGATTTGCAGGGTAGAATGTACAGGCTTGCGGTAAAGAGTACGGGATCGCCGGTGCCGGTTCAGATTAACGGGAAGACCTATGAGGTCGATTTCAGCGCTGCTGACGGCAGCCTTCTCTCGCTTCTCGTGATGGGCCGTTCGTACGAGGTCGATGTGGTAGAGGAAGCGGATGGCGTCCTGATGGTCTGGGTGGAGGGCGAACTGTACCGGATCGAATACCAGGAGGAGGGGCGTCGTCCTAGAAGAAGCGCCGTCGCGACAGGTCATGACGCGAGAGGCCGCCAGGTAATTGTCGCTCCGATGCCGGGAAAGGTTGTGGCGTTACTCGGCTCACCAGGGCAAGAGGTGAGCGCGGGCCAGGGGGTAATCGTTATCGAGGCGATGAAGATGGAAAACGAGTTAAAGGCATCCGGTCCGGGGGTGATCAAAGAGATCAAGGTACAGGAAGGGGCTGGTGTCAGCGGAGGCGAGGTCCTGGTTGTGATTGAGTAAGCGAGATGGACGACGAAGAGCGAATGAAAAGGCTGGACCGCGAGTATGATGACTGGCAGGCGAACGTTCTTGAGCCTGTGCTCACGCGCACCCCGGAGCGGAAGACAGAGTTCCGAACGAGTTCCAGTATTGAAGTAAAGCGCCTTTATACCCCCATGGATCTCGCCGATCATGACTATCTGGAGCGGCTGGGGTTTCCTGGCAACTGGCCTTATACCCGTGGGGTGAGACCGACAATGTATCGAAGCCGCCTCTGGACCATGCGACAGTACGCCGGCTACGGGGTTGCGGAGGAGACTAACCGGCGGTTCCACTTTCTGCTTGAGCAGGGCCAGACGGGGCTGTCGGTGGCCTTCGATCTTCCCACCCAGCTTGGGTATGACGCCGATGATCCGATGGCCGTCGGTGAGGTGGGTAAGGTGGGCGTCGCTATCGACTCTCTGGCCGACATGGAAGCGCTGCTGCGAGATATTCCCCTCGATAGGGTGAGCGTCTCCATGACCATCAATGCCACCGCTGCCATCCTGCTGGCGATGTATGTGGTTGTGGCCAAGCGAGCGGGTGTTGCGCCAGAACAGCTTACGGGAACCATTCAGAACGATATCCTTAAGGAATATATTGCCAGGGGGACCTATATCTTCCCGCCCGGGCCTTCCATGCGTCTGGTGACCGATACGGTCGCCTACTGCGCGAATCATCTGCCGCGCTGGAACGCGATCAGCGTCAGTGGCTACCATATTCGAGAGGCAGGCTCGACGGCAGTCCAGGAGGTGGCCTTCACGCTGGCCGATGGCATCGCCTATGTGGAGGCGGCGAAGGCAGCCGGGCTGGACGTGGATCGTATCGGCTCTCAACTCTCCTTTTTTTTCAATGCCCATAACGATCTCCTGGAGGAGGTCGCCAAGTTCCGCGCGGCTCGCCGTCTCTGGGCGACGATCATGCGGCGGCGCTTTCACGCGCGCGACCCGAAGTCGTGGATGTTGCGTTTTCATGCGCAGACCTCCGGTGTAAGCCTCACGGCACAGCAGGCCGAGAACAATCTGGTCCGCGTCGCGCTGCAGGCCCTTGCTGCGGTCCTTGGCGGGGTTCAGTCGCTGCACACGAACTCGCGCGATGAGGCGCTGGGACTTCCTACCGAAGATGCGGTCCGCCTCGCGCTCAGGACTCAGCAGATCATCGCCTACGAGAGCGGAGCGGCGAACACCATCGACCCGCTCGGCGGCTCCTACTATCTGGAAGCTCTGACCGATCGGATCGAGCGGGAGGCTGCGGCCTACGTTGAGAAGATCGATGCGATGGGAGGGATGCTTCGTGCGATCGAGGTTGGGTTTGTCCAACGGGAAATCCAGGAGGCCGCGTACCGGGAGCAGCGGGCCACGGAGGAACGACAGCGCATCGTGGTAGGAGTCAACGAGTGTACTACTGCCGAGCCGGTTCACATCGCTGTGTTTACTGTCGATCCCAGGCTTGAAATAGAACAGCGGGCCAAGGTTGTTCGGCTCCGTCGCAATCGAGATAACGGTAAGGTGGAGCGGATCCTTCACGTGTTGGGCGAGGTAGCGAAGGAGAACGAGAACTTACTGCCGCCCTTGATCGAGGCGGTCGAGACCTACGCCACCATTGGGGAGATCTGTGCTGTGTTGCGGCGTGTCTTTGGAGAGTATCGCGAATCGGTCGCAATATGAGAGGCGTGAAGCTCACAGCGGCCAGCTCTCCGCTTTGTAGTAATGGCTGATAGCTGACTGACTGCTGCTCTTGGTGGAAAGTTATGATGCGTCGGATCGAGCACATTGCTATTGCCGTAAAAGATGTCGAAGCCTCAACCAGGCTATTTGAGACGCTTCTGGGGATCAATCGTAGTCGAATCGAGGTGCTTCCTGATGAGCATGTGAAGGTGGCATTCTTCGATCTTGGCGGGAGTCGCATTGAACTGGTACAAGGAACTGAGTCCGATAACCCGATGAGTAAATTTATCGAGAGGCGGGGCGAGGGCCTTCACCACATCTGCCTTGAGGTCGAGGATCTTCCTGGGACACTGAGCCGGCTCCATGAGGCCGGGTTCCTTCTCATCGACAGAGTTCCCAAATCGGGGTCCAGCGGTACGAGAGTGGCCTTCCTGCACCCGAAGGGATGCAATGGTGTTCTCATAGAGCTGGTTGAGCAACCCAGTAGAGCGTAGTCGCTGGAGGATCGCTATGGGTTGCAGACGATCTGTTTGGTCGGTTCTAATTTCCCGCACTGCGCTTCTTTTCGTCCTTCTCCCTTCCATGTCGCTTATCAGTTCGTCCGGCACAATAGCGCTGGCTGAGGAGCGAACTCCCTTCCGAGGCGGAAGCCCTTCCTCAGCCAGGCATGAGCAGGGCGGATTTGCTGAAGCCGCCAGGGTCGTGGCCGAACGACTCACTGCCGCCTTTCCCCGCGTCGAGGGTCTTGTCATCGGTTTTGAGGGTGATCGGGTCCTGATTGATCGTGGAACGGCAGACGGTGTTGTCCAGGGAATGGAACTCGACGTATTCCGTGAAGGAGAAGAGTTTAAGCATCCGCTTACAGGAGAGATCCTGGGAAGGTTGGATAAGGATCTTGGAACGGTTCGCATCCTCCACGTTCGCGAGCGCTATGCCGAGGCTACCGTGATCAAAAAGACCGAGAAGGCCGAGTTTCGTAAAGGTGATCGGGTGAGAGTCTCCATGGCGCGGATGCTCATCGCATTTCCCAATGTCGATATTGAAAGAGTCAAAGAAATCGGCGCGAGATCAATGACAAAGGAGCTGTCTGCCGCTCTGGTTCGGACAGGGCGCTTCGAGTTGATTGAGGAGCGACAGTTGCGATCTATGTTGTTAGTTGACAAGGAGTTCAGGGCAGGGGAGTTAGCGAACCCTCGAATTCTCAAGCAGCTCGCTGACAGGGGAAAGATCCAGGTTCTTCTGCTGAGCCGCCTGACGCCCTCAGCGGACAGTATAACACTCGATGTACAGGCCTATTCAACACTGACCGGCAACTCGATTGTCGTCGCCAGCGCACAGGTACAGCCCGGTATCATTGCTCACGACAAGCCGCCTCGTGAACCCCAGCCGGCTCCGGCTGCTCGATCGGCCACGACGAAGCCTCCAGCTACCGGTAAACCAGCCATCGCTACCCCCCCGGCATCCAGTAGATTCCCAGTCGCCTCCACGCTTTCAGACCATGTTGTGCTTGAACCGGCGTTTGATGGCTCCATGACGGCCATGGCAGTTGGCGATCTGGATGGTGACGGGAAGAGCGAGCTTCTCTTGGCAGGCACAGATCGGCTTATCGCCTTACGTATCGATGGCCCCCACCTCAGACCTCTTGCAGAGTACCCGTTGAAGGGGGAGGGAACCGTGGTGACGCTGGAGACAATTGACGTCACTGGCGATGGAGGGGCCGAGGTCATTATGACCCTGTTGCGCAAAGGTCGTTTTCACGCTTTTGTTTTTCAGTGGGCCGACGGTAAGCTCCTACCGATCTGGGTCGTGCCAGACCTTATCCTCCGGCCTCTGTTATCCGGTGGGAAAACAGTTCAGCTCTTTGGCCAGACCGTGGTCCAGGGGGATCAGACCGCGAAACCGATTCACCAGTATACGTGGGATGGACGGAACTTTCACTCCGGACCTCCCCTCGATGTTCCGCCGGGCCTCTCGCTGCTGGAGTTCATGATGGCCGATCTGATTGGGGATGGAGTCGTGCGGTTGATAACTTTTAAGGGCGGGACCACCCTCGAAGTTCGCTCACAAACCGGAGATCTGATTAGCACGTATAAAGGGAGTGGAGGGGTGACGACTCCGACGAACCGAGCCGGTCTTCGGGTTCTGATTGAAAAAGAGAAAGACGGAGAGAAGCCTCACATCATCCTCGCACAAGAACAGGAGACCGGAGTCGGACTGCTAAGCTGGTGGACCGGAAGTAAGGTCGCCGGCTTGACCGTACTGGGGTGGGACGGAGCACGATTTCATGAGGTACGGCAGATGCCCATCTCTGATGGCACGCTGGTCGACTACGCTGTTGCAGATTTTGGGGAAGGGCTTGGGCGTCGTCTCCTTGCGCTCGTTGTGAAACGCGAAAGATTTGGATTGAGCACGAGAAGTGAGATTCAAGCGTTTCAATTACAATAACGGCATACACTAACCATAGGAGTATTTACAAAATATTTATAAATAAATATCATTGGTATATGATATGATTATGCACATTCTACATGTTTGGGCTTTTTGTGATTCAATGAACTGCATAGGCTGCTAGGAATTAGAGCCGTCATCGAGTAATGCCCTGATTTGGGCTCTGTGTCCTGCTGAATGATAGGATCTAGTGATATTCGGTATAAGCTTGCGATCTCAACCTCCTTCAAACGCTCGACGAGGTGCCTATGTGGTGGTTGGCTACTGCCGCTCAGCAGATTGATAAATCTACGGCTTCTACGCATCTGAAACGCTGCGGCAGACAAAGACAGCGTGGGCTTCAGATCGCCGCGTTCTGGCTTATCTTGGTCGTACCGTCCATCTCGCAGGCAACCGGCTTTCGGATTATGCCGCAAAGCGCATCGGGAGCCGGCCAAGCCGATGCGTTTGTGGCCCAGAGTGATGACCCCTCCGCCATCTATTACAATCCCGCCGGAATCACTCAACTTCCTGGAGTCCAACTAGCGATGGGGGCCCTTATGGTAGGTGGCTACACGCACTTCACCAATCGCGCGACCGGTGCAAAGAGCTCTGGAGACCTAGACGGGCCGGTCTCCAATCCTCCGCCCCTCCACTTCTTCCTGACCGCGAATCTCAAGCCGCTCGCACACACTCTGGATCTTCCCGCCTTGGCGCGAACGACAGTGGGTGTCGGCGTCTTCTCGTCGTTTGGTCTGAGATACCGATGGCCGGAGGATGGTCCCCTGAGTACGTCCTTGACATTTGCGTCGCTGCCGTTGCTCGATATCAGGCCGGTGATCGCATACAAGGTGAACGAGCAGCTCTCACTTGCGGCAGGGGCCGATGTCTACACCTTTGCAAGCTTCATGGGAGAGGGGGGTGGTGTAACGAAGTTCAAGTCCTCAGGGGCTCCGGGGTTACCTCCACCTGGGACGCCCCTCGAAATCAACGGCAATGACACCACCCCTGGGTTCAACCTGAGTCTCCGCTACACACCCTGCCTTTTGGAGGGCACGCGCCCATGGTGTAGCTTCGGTTTCCAGTATCGAAGCCGCGCCACACTCCACTTGGAAGGGGAGTTTCTCGATGCGGGAATGGCGCTCACATCGGCCCGAACAAAGTTCGTGATCCCGCAATCGTTTACCTTCGGTATGGCGGTCTGGCCCCTCCTGGCCAGGGGCCATGAGTGGAAGGTCGAGGTAGATCTGGACAAGACAGACTGGAGCAGCTTCCGCAACACCGACGTCCATTTGGGCACTGGAAAGGTGATTCCCCTTCCGCGGAACTGGTCGAACACTCTTACGTTCATGGTAGGAACAGAGTATAAATGGATCGATCCTGCCGCGCTTCTGCATTGGGACGTGACAACACGTGCAGGGTGGCAACATTCCGCCACGCCGGTTCCCAGTCAGACGTTTGATCCCGCGGTGCCCGATAGTGACAAGAATATACTGTCCGTCGGCATGGGCTTTCTTTGCAAGGCAGGCGGCTATTTCGCAGGCTTCATCCCCTGCGGTGAGCAAGGTGGCTGGTATCGCCCATCGGCCATCAGCCTCGATGTGGCATATCAGGCAGCCGTCTACGATGCGCGGGACATCACCGACAATAGGCCTCCCTTGACACTTCCGGCAGTTGTGAATGGCAGATATACCACGCTGCACCACGCAGGCTTTGTCACGCTGGGTGTCAAGTTTTGAAGGTAGCGTCTCGATATCTCCGCTTCGATGAATTCTCCTTAGCTCTTAGATTTGCTCTGCCAGGTAGTTCTCATACCCTAGCTCGTCGATCTGGTGGATCTGCGCCTCGATCCAACCGGCATGACGTTCTTCATCGACAGTGATGCGCTCCAACAGCTCACGGCTTCCGGTGTCCTGAAGCTCGACGCACAGCTTTACGCCAGGATTCAGAATTTTGAGCGCGGCCATCTCCAGCGCGAGATCGTTCTCCAACTGCTGCCGGATGTTACCGCCGATTGCAATCCGATCATAGCTTGACAGATTTGGGCGTCCGTCAAGGGATAGGATGCGCGCGATGACCTTGTCGGCGTGCTTCATCTCCTCAATCGATTCCTCAAGGATCGCCTTGGCTAGGACCTGATAACCCCAATTGCCACACATTTTGGAATGCAAAAAGTACTGATTGATTCCCGTCAGCTCCATCCTGAGCACGCTGTTCAACAGCTCAATGATCTGCGGATGTCCCTGCATGTCATCTCCTCATGGGCTCAGTCGGCACGTGATGGTGCCGGCATGATAGGTTAGCGGGGTATACTTTACGTACTCCTCAAGAAGTCTCGCGCTTCTTCATAGGCGGGATCGATCTCCAGGGCTCGCCTGGCACAATGAACGGCCCCGCCGCTATCGCCTAATCCCCGCAAACAGGCAGCCTTATGGAGCCACGCCTCTTTGTAATTACTGTCGTAGCGGAGCGCTTCATTCAGGCAGGTGATCGCGGCGGAGTAGCGTTTCTGGCCGGAGAGGCATGACCCCTTGCAGTGCCATGCCTCCAGGAGCTTGCTCGGGTCCTTCAGATCTTTGATCGCGCGATCCAACAGCTCGATAGCATAGTCGAACTCCTGTATGTGCATCAGGGCCTTTGCATTACTCAATAGTGTATCGCCGTTGAGGAAGTTCGAATGTCCGAGTCCCTTCTGGACAGCGATCCCAGCGCCAGGCGGCACGGCGAGAGTGAGATACGATTCACCCCGCATGGCGAAAAACAGCTCCTCAGCGCTTGCCGCCTTGGCCGTAATCCGATAGAGGTGACCTCGTATTCCTTTGTGGCGGAGCACCTCATCGAATCGGCTATCCTGCGCGTCGCTGGCGTATCGAAGAAGCAGGTTGGAGTACAGCTTGCTGATGTGTTGATTGCGGAGCCGCTCCTTCTCCGGGCTGGGCAAGGGGCTGTGTTCCAGCTCCTCCGAGGTGGAGATAAACTCATCGGTAGGCGCAAATAGGGCGTAAGAAAGGGCTGAGGGGGAGACTGCCAGGAATCTTGGAAGCCAGGATCGCTCCTCCTCAGAGAGTTTGAGGTGGAAGCGCCCCTCCAAATAGGGACGCAGGCCGGCAACCAGCATTTGAACCGAAAAGTTCGAGCGGAGGAACTTGAAGCGTTGAGCGCCATCGAGGAACTGGCGGGCAAGGCTAAGGAAGACATCGAATTCGGACTTGATGGAATAGCGATTACACCGCCATCGCGGCTGACCGGAGGGTTCTGCAATGAGGAATCCTTCATCGAGAAGCTCTTGCATCACCTCCCGAAGATCGTCCAGAGGCTCTTTAATCTCTCGCGACAGGAACTCGATGTTTTTCTGGCCGGACTCCGCCAGCGCGAGGAGGACTTTTTCCATGGCTTGTAGGTTCAGCGGGCGCTTTCCCTTCAGGGAGCCATCCAGCCGCTTCAGGGAAAAGGCCACGCGAAGAGAGACCGGCGATCCGTAGGCATCGAGAACCGCATATGCGGCCCCTCTCTTGGTTTCGATTCGGAAAACCCAATAGAACCTTCCCATGGCAAAGACCAGGTTGCCTGCCTCAAGCCGTGCCATGACACGGCTCTCGATCGCGTAAATAACTTGATCGGGGGATGTGATCAACTTGGCACGTCGAAGCAGGGCGCATATCTTATCAACCCCGAACAGGTGATAATCGCCCCTGGCGGGAGGATCCAAGCGTGAAAACCAGTTTCGAGCGGTTGGGTGGAAGCCGGTAGTGGAGAAGAAGATGCCGACAAGGTCCCTGTCCCGGTGACGCGCCTGCATATAGCGTCTATGGACCCCCTGCAGTTCCCGTGGGCGTATCTCGTGAGCGATCGTACACCCATAGCAGTGCAGACGGTGACCACTGGAACGGTGACGGGCCTTCAGGTCAATGGTAAGACGAGTTGAGGAAAGCTTGGGGTGAAAATCGGTGTAGCCGAGCTCGTCGAGAAGATCTTCTATTAGCTGCGCTAAGGCGAGTGTCTTGTCTTTATTCAATCCAGCCAGGATCTTCATGCCGATCGCCTCAGGAGACGATTTCGCTGTGGTCCTTGGCTGTTTTGGCGCCACCCTTGACAACCCTCTCCTCACACAATAGGTCCTCAGCAGCTGATCTTTATATTATGTTTTTAACATAAGGAGTCTCAATGGTCAAGCCGGAAGTCGTTTTGTTAGTAAATACTGGCTTAGAATCCTCTCAGATTGACAGCCCTGGAAGGATCATGGTATTTTCTAGAGAGGCGAGTGAGCCAGGAATATCTATATAATACATTATGTATATGTTGTAACATACTGAAATACAACTATTATAATGAATATATCTTGGTCCTATGAGGTCACGAACAGTATGGTAGCTGGACGACGCATAGGAATCTGTCGAGATACATAACCGTTCTGGTGCGGAGTAGTGTGAGTCGATCGTGGACAGACTGCGATGAAGGTCCAAGTGCGATGCTTTGCGGCCGTTCGTGAGATTGTCGGGGTTAGTGAGCTGATTGTCGACCTGCCGGAGGGGAGTACGCTCATTCAGCTCATAGATCAGCTTCATTGTCAGTACCCGCGGTTGCAGGCGCTGACCGGATCGCTCCTGTTTTCAGTCAACCGAGAGTATGCTTCCAGTGATAAGAAGTTGGCAGCAGGGGATGAAGTCGCGCTCATCCCCCCCGTAAGCGGGGGAACCGATGTTTGAAATCATCGATCAGCCGCTGGTGCTTGAGCCGCTTGTGAATGCGGTGAAACGATCGAGCTCTGGAGCCGTCGTGACCTTCCTCGGCGTAGTGCGGGAACAGACGCGGGGCCGACAGGTCCGCTACCTGGAGTATGAAGCCTATCGGGAGATGGCGATTCCCAAGATGCGCGAGATTGCCGATGAGATTCGCCGGAAGTGGGAGGTGGACGAGATCGCCATGGTGCATCGGGTTGGCCGTCTACAGATCGGGGAGGCGAGCGTTGCTATTGCCGTATCCGCCCCTCATCGCCACGAGGCGCTTGCCGCCTGCGCGTATGCCATCGACCGCTTGAAAGAGATTGTGCCGATTTGGAAGAAGGAGGTCTGGACGGATGGTGAGGAGTGGGTCGGCCCAGGCAGCTGCAAGCACCACTGATTGCCCACTCAGACCCGGTACTCTTCTGTCTCGATGATGCGTTTAGCGATCGCTCTTCGTAAGCGGGTAGTGTTAACAGGCGTGTAACGGGTCAGCTTCTTGAGAGCGGCGAGCTGAGTCCAGAGGGTGTCCCCCTCCTCCATAGCGGCTAAGCCTTCCTTCGCCAGCAAGTCGATCCGGGCAAAGGCGTCGCTTACGTAGACCTTGACCATATCCGATTTCGATTCCGCCGCGTCCTCTCCGTCTCGCTCTACCGACTTCAGCGCTCGGAGCAGCGCGCTCTCCATGGCAAACAGCTCGATCACCTGATCGCTCAGCACCCCGAGGATTTCCTGCTCATCCTGAAGCCGCTCGCGATACTTCTGGACGGCAGCTCCGGAGACCATCAACGTGATCTTCTTCGCTAAACGGAGCAGCCGGATCTGCTCACCAAGGTGGCCCTTTGGCGCCTCCTCTTGACTCGGGCTGTAGGTGAGCAGCTCAGTCAGCAGTTTCTGTGTCGCAATGAAGAGCGGCAGGCGTCCCTGAAGCGTTCGCCGAAAGAGTGTCGTAGGAATCAACAATCGGTTGATTTCGTTGGTGCCTTCGAAGAGTCGGTTGATTCGGGCATCTCGATAGATCTGCTCGGCCGGAAAGTCCGCGATATAGCCATAGCCGCCGAAAATCTGGACGGTCTCGTCAGCGACGTAATCGAGGGCTTCGGAGGCATAGACTTTGTTGATTGAGCATTCAACGGCATACTCCTCAACCCGCCTGGCGGTCTCGAGTCCAGCCCGCTCGTCCTCCTGGTCGATACATGATAAATTTTGCTCGATCAGCCCGGCAGTCCGATAGATCATTGACTCGGCTACATAGGTCCGAATCGCCATCTCGGCCAGCTTTTTCTGAATAAGGCCGAAGGAGGCGATCGGTTGCCCGAATTGGATTCGCCGCTTCGCGTACCTGACCGCTTCGCGCAGGGCCAGCTTACATAGACCCACACAGCCGGCCCCGAGCTTGAACCGGCCGATGTTCAACAGGTCAAAGGCGACCTTATGTCCCTTGCCGATCTCATAGAGGAGATTCCCCACCGGGACTCTCGCATTCTCCAGAACGACGCTTCGGGTGGAGGTTCCCTTGATCCCCATCTTTTTCTCTTCCGGTCCCAGGGTGACACCGGGCGTATCCTTGTCGATGATGAAGGCGGTAAATTTGTCGCCGTCCACCTTGGCGTAGGTAATGTACAGATCGGCGAAGCCGGCGTTCGTAATAAACTGTTTCGTCCCATTCAAGGTGTAGGACGCTCCGTCAGGTGAGAGAACCGCCTTGGTCCTGGCGCTGAGGGCGTCGGAGCCGGAGCCCGGCTCTGTAAGGGCGTAGGAGCCGATCTTTGCCCCGGTAGCAAGCAGGGGCAGATAGCGGGCCTTCTGTTCGGTGTTGCCGAACCAGGCGATGGGGAGCGATCCGATCCCTGAATGGTCCAACAGCGAGATGGCGAAAGAGCCGGCCTCAATCATCTGCTCGGCAATGACCGTAGATGTGATCAGGTCCAGCCCCAAGCCGCCATACTTGGTCGGAATGTCCACCGACAACAGTCCCAGTTCGCCGGCCTTCCTGATGAGCGTGAGCGTCACGTCCCAATCCTGGTGCTCGATCCGCTCAGCCTTGGGCTTGACCTCGGCCTCGATGAATTCTCGAGTCAGCTTTCGCATCAACTGCTGCTCCTCGCTTAGCTCTTCAGGCGTGAAGACCTCCAGCGCTGATGTATCCCGAATGAGAAAGCTGCCGCCCGCGACGAACTCATTCTTTGCCGTAGTCATCTGGTCCCCCCCCCCGCGCTATACCCTCTCGAAGATGCCGGCTGCGCCCATCCCTCCGCCGATGCACATCGTAACCATCCCGTAGCGGGATTTTCGTCGCTGCATCTCATACAGCAGCGTCGCCGTCAGTTTCGCGCCGCTGCAGCCGAGAGGGTGGCCCAGGGCGACGGCGCCGCCGTTCACGTTCACTCGCTCAAGGGGCAGTTTCAGTTCGCGAATGACGGCAAGCGCCTGGGCTGCAAACGCTTCGTTCAGCTCGATCAGGTCGATCTGGTCGAGTGAAAGGCCGGCCAGCTTAAGCGCTCTGGGAACCGCCTCGACCGGCCCGATCCCCATGAGATCCGGCGGCACGCCCGCGACGGCGAATGCCCGGAATTGCGCGAGCGGTGTCAGATCCAACTGCCGCGCTTTTTGTCGCGACATCACTAACACTGCGGCTGCGCCGTCGCTGGTCTGAGACGAATTGCCGGCGGTGATGGTGCCGCTCTTGTGGAAGACCGGCGGGAGCTTGGCAAGCGCCTCGGCGGAGGTGTCGAAGCGAACGCCTTCGTCAGTGGCGAAGATGACCTCGTCAGTTGCGCTGTATGGCTGGTCCTTCACGCGAAATGTCTTCTTTGCAATGGTGAGCGGGACGATCTCGCCCTCAAATCGTCCCTCCCGGATGGCGGCGGCCGCCTTGAGGTGGCTCTGGAGCGCGAAGCTATCCTGCTCCTCTCGACTCACCTGGTAGGCGCGAACGAGGTTTTCGGCGCTGTTTCCCATGGAAATGTAGACAGCCGGATACTGCTCAGCGAGGTAGGGATCGGGTGCGTAGGTATTTCCGCTCATCGGAACCAGACTCATACTTTCGGCGCCGCCGGCGATGATGACGTCGGCAAAGCCGGCCATAATGCGTTCAGCCGCTATGGCGATGGTCTGGAGTCCTGAGGAGCAGAAGCGGTTGACCGTCTGCCCCGGAACGGTATATGGGAGCCCCGCCCGTAAGGCCGCTACCCTCGCCATATTCATGCCCTGTTCGGCCTCCGGAAAGGCGCAGCCGATGATCACATCCTCAACCTCATCAGGTGCTAATCCCGGCGCGCGCTTCATCAGGTCGGCGATGACAGCCGCCGCCATGGCTGTAGGAGGTGTGGCACAGAGTGTACCGCGCGGCGCCTTGCCCACCGCTGTTCTCACCGCCGCCACAATCACCGCGTCTTTCATCTGTTCACTCCGAACCTCTTAATTTCTCAGTGGCTTGCCGGTCTTCAGCATATGCTGCATCCGCTCCTGAGACTTGCGTTCACCGCATAGACTGAGAAACGCCTCCCGCTCCAGATCGAGGAGATGCGCCTCGCTGACCAGCGTCCCTGATACCACATCGCCGCCGGCAAGGACGCCGGCCAGCTTCCTGGCGATCAGCTCGTCGTGATCGCTGACGTAGCCCCCACACTTCATATTATACAACTGCGTGTGGACTGCGGCGATAGCGCGCGTTCCCAGCACTTTAATATCATCTCTTGGCCGGAGGGGAGCATATCCTTCGGCCACCAGGCCAAGGGCCACCTGCTTTGCCTCGTGCAGCAGGCGATTCTGGTTCATTGTAACGCTGTCGGTTCGCCTCAGATATCCGAGCCGCTGCGCATCCTTTGCGCTTGTAGAGACCTTGGCCAACGCGATCGTCTCAAAGGCATGGCGGAAGAACGGCAGCAGATCCACCTCCGCCCCGTCCGGGATCCCTTCCAGGCTTCGGAGCAACATCTCCTTGCAGCCGCCCGCGGCCGGGATCAAGCCGACGCCCATCTCAACGAGCCCGATGTAGGTTTCGGCGGCGGCGCGGATCCTCGCGACGTGCAGGCAGATCTCGCACCCGCCGCCGAGGGTCATAGAGAATGGAGCCGCCACTACCGGCTTCTCGAAAAGCTTGAGCGCCATGTTGGCATCCTGGAAGGTCCGAACCATCAGCTCGATGTCGTCCCAGTTTTCCTCCTGGGCCTCGAAGAGGAGCGCCATCAGATTCGCGCCGACGCAGAAGTGCCGTCCCTGGTTCCCGATCACAAGAGCGTCAAATCGCTCAGCGCAATGCTGCAGGCTCGTCCGCATCATCTGGAGGATATCAGGACCGACGGTATTGTTCTTGGAGTGGAACTGCAGACAGGCGACCCCATCTCCCAGGTCGAGAAGCGACGCGCCGGGATTGCGGGCGACCACCTGCTGCCGCTCATGCAACGATTGGAGATGAATGATCCCGGGTCGCTCCGGGATCTTAACCTGTTTGACTGCACCGAGGTCAAAGACGTACTGCCGTCCCGCCTCCCGACGATAGAAGCTGCGCGCGCCGCTCTGAAGCAGCGCCGTCACCAGCGGGGGAAGGGTCTCACCCTCTTGCGCCATCCGGGCGCTTGCCTTCTCGACTCCCAGCGCGTCCCACAGCTCGAACGGTCCCAGCTCCCAGCCGAGGCCCCACGTCATGGCGTGATCTACGCTGATGATATCATCGGCAATCTCAGGAATCCGACGCGCGGCGTAGAGCAGGGTCTCGCGTAAGAGCGGCCACACATAGTGCCCGGCGCGGTCATCGGCATAGGTGAGCGTTCGAAGTCGCTCCGCGTGATCCTCGATTCCCTGGGCCATGTCGAGTGAGGGGAGGGCAATCGGACGCTTGGGACGGTACTCCATCGTCTTATAGTCGAGAACCAGGATCTCGTCGCCTTCGATCCCCTTGACCCGCTTGTAGAACCCTTGCCCGGCCTTCTCGCCCAACCAGCCGCGTCTCACCAAGTCCAGGAGGAACGGCGGAACAGTATAGATCGCCCGTTCCTGATCGTCAGGGAGAACCTCAGCGATATTGGCGGCAATGTGTACCACCGTATCGAGGCCGACCATGTCGGCAGTCCAAAACGTGGCGGTCTTGGGACGACCGATGGCACTGCCGGTGAGCCGGTCTACCTCCTCAATTGAGTAGTCGCCCTCAACCATGAGTCGCATGGCGGTGAAGAAGCCGAAGATGGCAATCCGGTTGGCGATAAAGTTGGGGGTATCCTTGGCGAAGACGATCCCCTTGCCCAGCGTCCGCTCGGCGAAGGCGGCCACCTGCTGCATTATCTCGGGTGATGTGTCTGGGCCGGGGATCAGTTCGAGCAGCTTCATATATCGCGGAGGATTAAAGAAGTGTGCGCCGAAAAAGTGCCGGCGGAAGTCGGCAGACCGCCCCTCGGTCATTTGCCGGATCGGAATCCCAGAGGTATTGCTGCTGACGAGGGTTCCCGGTCTGCGGTAAACTTCAATCTTGGCAAAGAGCGCCTGCTTGATTTCAAGCCGCTCGGGTACCGCCTCGATAACCCAGTCGGCCTGGGAGAGCCATTCGAGATGATCTTCGATATTGCCGATGGTAATCAGACCAGCGTCTTTGGGCGAGAAGAAGGCGGGCGGGGAAGCCTTGAGAGCGGTTTCAAGACCTTTGGCGGCAAGGCGGTTGCGGAACGCTGGGCTGTCCCTGGTCAGCCCTTTGCGCCGATCCTCCTCAGTCAGCTCAGACGGTACGATGTCAAGCAGGAAGGAAGGGATACCCGCATTCGCAAGATGAGCGGCGATGCCGCTCCCCATCACGCCCGCTCCCAGAACCGCCACACGCCTGATCTCTGATGGCATCCTTTCTCCGATTGATTCATGTCATTGCGAGCCGTGGGCGAAGCAATCTCACCGTCTCGAAATGACGGGTGCGAGCGGCTACTTCCCGGCGCGGGCGCGAAGCTCCTTCAGCGCAGATTCCAGCCGCTTGACCTCTTCGCCGTAGCCGGCGAAATTGCCCTGTCGAAGGAGGTCCTGTGCTCGCGTGTAATGGTCGTAGGCGCGGGTCGCCAGCATTTTGAGAGAGCTGTCCACCTCCGGGGGCGCCGCTGTGCCAGACGGAATCCTTGCCTCAGCCGGCCCCCTGGCCGCGCCACCAAAGACTTTGGCCAGGGCGGCGTCGAGGCTCTCTTCCATGGCGATCTGGCTACCATGGGCCACGATGATCCGTTTCAGCTCTGGGAGCGACCCGTTCTCGGCCGCCAGGTAGAGCGGCTGGACGTAGAGCAGCGACCGTTCGATCGGGATGGCCAGCATGCTGCCTCGGATCACGGTAGAGCCGCGTTGGCTCCACAGCGAGAGCTGCTGCGAGATGAAGGAATCCTGGTCGATGCGGGCGTTGATCTGTCGCGGGCCGTAGACCAGCTTTGCCTTGGGGAAGTTGAAGGCGATCAGCTTGCCGTAGTGTGGCGGGTCGCTGCGGGCCGCGAGCCAGGCAATCATGTTGTCTTTCTTATTTGGCGTAAACGGCAAGAGAAGGATAAACTCTTCCTTCGTTTCGCCCGGAAGCCGCATGATGGTGTAGTACGGCTCCATCTCAGCGGGGATGCTCCAGAGATCTTCTTTGTTGTAAAAGACCTGGGGATCCTGCATGTGGTAGGTGTTGTAGAGCCTGGCCTGGATGTTGAACATCCCTTGAGGGTAGCGAAGATGGGCCTTCAGGTCGTCCGGCATCGCGTCGAGCGGTTGAAACAGTCCAGGGAAGGCACGGTCATAGGCCTTGATCACGGGATCGGTGGGATCGGCCAGATAGAAGTTGACGCTCCCGTTGTAGGCGTCTACCACCGCTTTGACCGAGTTGCGGATATAGTTGCCTACGCCGCGGATCGGTTCGGAGTATGGGTACATATCCGAGACGGTGTAGGCGTCGATGATCCAGAACAGGCGGCCGTCCCGAGCGATGACCAGATAGGGGTCCCGATCGAAGCTCAAAAAGGGCGCCGCCTTCTGGACCCGCTCGGAGATCTGTCGGTAATACATGATCCTGCTGTCTGATGTCAGGTCTTGCGAGAGGAGGATCTTGATGGTGCCGAAGCGGGTCGCGAAGAGCAGTTTTCGTCCGAAGGACGTGAGCGGCACGCCACCCTGGCCGTTATAGGTGCTATAGACGTTCTTTTCGCCCGAGGGGTAATCCAGTTCCTGGGCCTGCGTTTTGACGATGACGTAGTCGTTGGCGAGCTCGCCAAAGTAGATTTCCGGGCGCGTAACCTTAATCGATGAGGTTGAGACAGGCGGGATGTCTTTGATCAGGAACTCCGGCAGCCCCTCCGGGGTGATCCGGTTCACTGGCCCGAGGACGACCCCGTAGCCGTGGGTAAAGATCAGATGCTCATTGATCCAACTCCGGCCTGGGAGATTTTGATACGACATCTCTCTGGCCGAGAGCATGACCTGCCGATACTCGCCATCGATCGGGTACCGATCGTTGTCCACGTCTACGAACTTGTAGTAGGTCCGGATCTCCTGGAGCTGGCCGTAGGTCGTGAGTAACGGACGGTGATCCCAGAGCCGGATGTTCTTGATCGTCGGATCGTTGCGTCGCAGGTCCTCCCGTGTCAGGGTTTCCTCAGCCGGAAACTCTCGCTCATCGATCCGGTCGAGTCCGTAAGCCTGGCGGGTGAAGCGGATGTTGTGACTGATGTAAGGACTCTCTGCATCGATTTCGTTCGGGACGACGCGGAAGCGCTGGATGAAGCCGGGATAGAGACCCAGGCCGATAATGCTGGAGACGACCAGCATCCCGAGGCCGACCAGGACCAGTCTCCAGCCGCGCTGGAAGATTTGAGCCAGACAGAGGAGGGCGACAAAGATGGCCAGGACCGTCAGAAAATTGAGGGCCGGGAGGTTGGCGTTAATGTCGCTATAGCCCGCGCCGAAGACCATTCCGCGAGGGGAGTACAGGAGTTGGTAGGTGTCGAGCCGATATCCAACCGCCTTAATCAGGAACAGCACTGCGCCGAGCACGAGCAGGTGCGTTCTCGCCAGGCGGGCGATGATGGGTCCCCGGGTCGTGATCTGTATGCCCCGAAAGAGGAGGTAGGTCAGGGCAGTCAATATGAGGGTCAGGACGACCGAGGTGATCAACCAACTGTACACGAAGGAGAGGAAGGGCAGCTTAAAGACATAGAAGCCGACGTCCGTACGAAAGATCGGATCTTGAATGCCAAAGGGTAACGCGTTCGCAAAGCGGATGTAAAACTCCCACGCGGCGGACCCTCGGAATGCCGAGAGGACTCCGAGTCCGAGGGCGCCGGGGATTAAGAGTGGGCGGAAGTACGGTTCGATGACCAGGCGACTGGGGAGCCCGAACCGGTCCTCCACCTCGAGGAGGACATCGGTAGTGGTAAATCGGCTGGCCAGGAACAGGTTCACGTAGACCAGGACCGAGAAGGCCAGGCCGAATGCGATGGCGAGCGTCAGTTGCGTCGTGAGGATCGTCAGAAAAACCTTGGAAAGCTTGACCTCCTGAAACCAGAGCCAGTCAGAGTAAAGAGGAACTGTCTGGCTTGCCAGGACAAAGACAACCAGCAAGAGGAGCAGGAAAGCAAGCTGCCTGCCCTTGAGATCTGAACTGCTTCCACTGTGTTGCGCCAAGACGCCCCTCCTTTTTACCGGGTCAAGGTCGTGAGTGAATTAAATGAGCGCGAGGGCCCGCCCCGCCCCGCCTAGAGCGGTTAGCGCGATATCCAGATCTGCCTTGCTGTGTGAGGCTGTTACGATGAGTCGGATCCGTTCGGTTCCGCGCGGGACGGCAGGATAGCGGATCCCTTGGGCAAAGACGCCGCGGTCCAGCAACTCTTGACAGAAGCGCATGGCGCGCTCAGGCTCTCCAACGATCAGAGGGATGATCTGGGTCCCGCTTGAGTTGACCTCAAACCCGATCTCGCGCAGTCCTGCCCGCATGTGCCTGGTGTTGTCCCATAACCGCTGCCGCCGCTCAGGCTCTTGCTCCACGATGGTGAGCGCCTCGAGTGCGGTTGCCAGCACCGCGGGAGGCAATGCGCACGTGAAGATGAAGGGTCTGGCCCGGTTGATCAGGTAGTCGATGACTGTGCGGTTTCCGACCACATAGGCGCCAAAGCCGCCCAGCGCTTTAGCGAGGCTTCCGGTCTCGATGTCGATCCGGCCCAGCACGCCCGTCGCCTCGGCGGTCCCGCGTCCGGTCTTACCCAGTACGCCGATGCCATGGGAGTCGTCCACCATCGTTACGCAGTCGTAGCGTTCCGCCAGTCCGATGATCTCCCCTAATGGCGCGACGTCTCCATCCATGCTGTAGAGGCCATCGACCACGATGAGCCGTCGCCTGGCGGAGGTCTCTTCCCTCAGGAGGTCCTCCAGGGCGGTGAGGTCGTTGTGCGGGAAGATGCGGACCTGAGCTCGCGAGAGCCGACAGCCGTCAACGACGCTCGCATGGTTCAGCGCATCACTGAACACCACGTCCTGAGAGTCCATCAGGGCGGAGATCACGCTCAGGTTGGCTTGATACCCGGTGCTGAACAGGAGGGCCGCCTCGGCCTGTTTGAAGCGGGCAAGCTGTTCCTCCAGTTGGGGATAGAGATCGTGATTACCCGAGATCAGACGGGCGGCGGCGGCGCTGCAGCCGTACCGCATGGTAGCCTGACAGGCGGCGCTCTTCAATCGCGGGTGGCAGGCCAGGCCAAGGTAGTCGTTGCCGGCGAAGAGGATCGCTTCTCTACCGTCCACGCGAATTCGCGGGCCCTGTAGACCGTCGACCTGTCTGAGCCACCGGTAAAGGCCCTCGGCCTTGAAGCCGTCCAGTTCCCGCTGAAGCGACTGGATCATATTGTTGCGCAGATGTAGAACGTCACGGGTTGCCGGCATCTTCGTTTCTTCAGCGGAGATCATTGTCTGGGCAT
This sequence comes from Candidatus Methylomirabilota bacterium, assembly GCA_028870115.1. Taxonomy (NCBI): domain Bacteria; phylum Methylomirabilota (SeqCode); species Candidatus Methylomirabilota bacterium. The sequence goes on along the minus strand of JAGWQH010000003.1, from coordinate 5,762 downwards.
TATAGAGCATGCATGAGTGGTGAGCAACCGGAACCGGCGGCAGGCAGTCTGCCGGCTACTGATCTCGGTAGGCGTGGGTGACGTATTCGTGGATCATCCTGTCCGTATTGAAGAAAGAGGCGTTGAGCGCAATAGTAAATCGCATCAACTCCGCCCATCGGATGGGGTCGCCGTGGTAAATGGGTAGGATCGTATCCTCCAGCTTACAGTAGAGTTCCTCTGCGTCCTTGTCATCCCGCCTCTCGAATACCGTTCCGTAATCTCGGGAACCGATGGCCCAGCCGGTTACGCCTTCCACGGGCACTTCTAACCACCAGCCGTCGAGAACGCTGAGGCTCGGTACCCCGTTGTGGGCCGCCTTCATCCCGCTGGTCCCGGATGCTTCATATGGCGGCTGCGGTGTATTGAGCCATAGATCCGTGCCTGAGGTGAGCAGCAGACCCAGTTCCATATTGTAGTTGGGCAGGTAAGCGATCTTGACTTCAGGCGCCAGCTCTTTCGCCCAGCGGAATATTTTTTGGATCAGCGCCTTTCCCTCTTCATCTTGGGGATGCGCTTTTCCGGAAAAGATCACCTGCAACGGGCCGTGCTGGACCGAAATGCTTCTGAGCCGCTCCCGATCGTAAAAAAGCAGATCCGGGCGCTTGTAGGACGTCGCCCTCCGTGCGAAGCCGATGGTGAAGGCATGATGATCAAAGGCTATGTGTACCGATCTGTTGACCTCTTTGATCAGCAACTGCTTCGCCTCGTCATGGGCCTGCCGAATAGCGTCGAGGGGAATGCCAAGCGCGTACCGCAGGAGGAAGCTGTCCTCTCGCCAATCCGGGGTATACCGATCATACAGGGCGCGAAATGCCGGGGCGGTCCAGGTCGCGGAATGGACGCCGTTGGTGATGGAGCCGATGACGAGGTTGGGAAACAAGGTACGTGACACCTCACTGTGCCGTTTGGTTACCCCGTTCACGTAATCGCTCAAACGGAGTGCCACGCATGTCATGTTGAGCGAGCCGTTGCAACAGCCGAGAGCTTGCACTGCCTCCCACTGGTCCGCGTTCAAGACGCGTTGGGCCAGAGCAAGAGAAAACTGATCGTGGCCGGCGGGAAGCGGTGTGTGAGTGGTGAAGACGCAGAGGTGCTTTACCAGATCGATGGCGTCCTGCCGCCGCTCCGGCATCTGCTTGAACTCCTCGGCAAACAACTCCAGGGCCAGCAGGGCGGCATGGCCTTCGTTCATATGGAACCTGAACACCCGGGTGTAACCCATTGCTCGCAGCATGCGCACGCCGCCCACCCCGAGAATGACCTCCTGACACAGGCGATACCGCTGGTCGCCGCCATACAGGTGGTCGGTCAGCGTGCGATCATAGGGATCGTTGGTGGGCAGATCGGTATCCAGCAGCAACACAGGAACGACGGCGCCTGATGCCCCGGTGATCAGGTACCGCCATGCGCGCACAGTGACCTGCCGTCCCTCGATCTCTACCTGGCATGTGCTATCCGTGAGATGGAGGAATTGGTCGACAGGCCACGTTGCCGGCTCCTCGTATTGGCGTCCCTCTTCATCGAGCCGTTGAGAAAAGTAGCCCTTTCGATACAGCAGCGTCACACCGACCATGGATAGCCCCAGGTCGGCAGCGCTGCGCAGCATATCACCCGCCAATACACCAAGCCCTCCGCTGTATGTGGGCAGAGGGCTTTCGAGTGCGACCTCCATAGAGAAGTATGCGATAGTTCGCGGCGCGAGTTTCTCAACTTCCATAGATCTGTTGTTCCCCTCCTCACCGTCCAAGGGGACAGTGGAGCATGGACAGTGTCTCCCGTTCCAGGGCTCGGGATTCAGCAACTTCGCGAGCCCATCAACCTCCTTAATAATATCACAATTATCAAATCAGTAGGTACTTTTGTAATCGTCACATCTTTATCTTGCGATTCTCATGACTGAAAGTACCGCTGGAATTGATGTAGAGCACCTCCTCGATCCGCGGCCCCAGGTGTTTACCATCAGGGGCCCTGGGGTGATTTGACTCCTTTTCGAGGCCGCGATATGATGAAATCACTTTAAGAAGAAAGATTTGGAGATCTTGGGCATTGTGATGGTGGGAGGAGGAAAGCCATGGCAGAGGTCAAGGTGGGTTACGTGAAAGAGTATTTTGCCAAGGTGGGGGTAGCCGCAATTGAGATCACCGAGAGTCATCTGGTGGTGGGTGACACCATTCACATTAAGGGCCACACCACCGAATTAACCCAACGAGTGGACTCGATCCAGCTCGAGCACCACGCCCTGCAGCGAGCCGAACCGGGCCAGTTGGTCGGGGTCAAGGTCCCCGAGCGCGTCCGCCCGCACGATCAAGTCTTCAAGGTCACGGAGTAGGGAACGGCCGCCAGATAGAAGCAGCCCGCCTGTCAAGTAGCGCCGTCTTCCGTAACGGTGGTGTGCGCAGTAATCGGCTTGCCTCTCATCACGCTTCAGCTTGGATTGCGGAGAACAATAGTTGACATTGTTATTGGTTCGAGTAAGTATGTAAGTGCTTACTTATTGAAAATGTTGTGGTCACCATGTGTGCGTCAACCGTTCGAGGACTCACAATGAAAGAGCGTTTGAACGCCGAAGAGCGCCGGCAGCAGATTGTTGAGGCGGCGGTAAATCTGTTCTCGCGGAAAGGGTTTAGGGGGACCAGGACGCGCGAGATCGCAGAGGCTGCCGGCATCAGTGAGGCGATGATCTACCGACACTTTGCCACCAAGCAAGAGTTGTATTCCGCGATCATCGAAGCAAAATCCGCGACCGAGGAGTTGCTGGCGAGCGCAGCGACGGCCGCGCACAGGAAAGATGACGCCGGGGTCCTTCGAGCGATAGGCCTGAAGATGATCGAGCAGACGGTAGCCGACCCGAGCCTCATGCGGCTCCTGCTGTTCAGCGCCCTCGAAGAGCACGAATTGTCCGATATCTTCTTCGAATCGCGAGTCAAAAAGCTGCATGAGTTTCTGAGCAACTATATTCGTAAACGGATCGAAGAAAAGCGGTTCCGGTCGATGAATGCGCTGGTCGCGGCACGGGGATTCATCGGGATGATCGTGCATTACCTGTTGATCCATGAGCTGTTCGGGATTAAACGCCCTCCCCACTCCTCTCCGGAAGAGGTGGTAGAGCTGTTTGCATCGATCTTTCTGAAGGGAATCGAGCGATGAAAAGGCGCATGCTCCCACGAGGCGTTTACCTGTCGTTTGGGCGCTCACTGGTTCTTTCGGCAGCCGGTGGTCCACCAGGCTAAGGCCAACGAGGATGAAGGTAAGCGGGTGGTCGAACAGGTCGAAATGGGACATAGGGTGAAGCGTTAAGCGAGGGCCAAAGGTGGAACTGACGCGGCGGCAGGAGATCATGACGATGCTCCGGGATGGCGAGTGGACGCTGGACGAGCTGGCCAGGAACTTTGTCGTATCCAGGAAGATCATTATCGACGACCTCGAGCATATCGCTCGCTCCGTTGTCCAACCATCCCGTCTGCTCATCCATTCACCGACCTGCGACAATTGTGGCTATCGCTTCAGGGGTCGATCCAGATTCAACGATCCCTCTCGGTGCCCGAGATGTAAGAACGAACACTTACGTCCCCAACGCTTCCGGATTGAATAGGGGCGCCTCCCTGTAAGCACCCTCACGTGGTTGGTCAGCATGTTATAGTTGTGAGGTGCCGGCGAGTCCATATGCTAATAAACGCGCATTGAATGAGTGCCATTGCGAGGGAACGCAGTGACCGAAGCAATCTTACCTAAGACGAGATTGCCGTGTTCCTTTCAGTCGCTCGCAATGACCACGAGGGAGAAAAGCGGTGGGAACCCAATCGTCGAAAGAACTCGAAACATTTCTCAATCCTGAACCGGGGCGCGATTATGAAATCCATCTGACCTGCCCAGAGTTTACCTGCCTTTGCCCCCGAACCGGTCAGCCCGACTTTGCGACTCTCACGCTTACCTATATCCCGGATCGGTTATGCATTGAATTGAAGTCGCTCAAGCTTTACCTCTGGTCTTTCCGGAACGAGGGACACTTCCACGAGGCCGTTACGAACCGTATTATGGATGACCTCGTCAAGGCCTGCCAGCCCCGCTCCATGAAGCTGATCGCCGATTTTTACGTTCGCGGCGGCATCCACACGATTATTACCGTTACGCATCAGGCCCACGACCGTCGGTGACGTTGCGGCCAGCCATCGGTTGAGAACCTATGCCACTTGAGTATCTCGCCTGGCGATAGCCACACTGTCTGCAGATAAACTATTCAGACTCATCCCTCCCTGCGATTCTGCGCCGATACTATCAAACCCTGAATCATATTCCGCTATGAGGGCAACACCAAAGACTGCGTCGGTGTTATCGATGGTATAAGAGAGTTAGAAAAGGTTTGACATAATGCGCTTGAATACCCTAGTATTTCGCGTCTTTGACTTAAACGTGACGACTCCGAGAAGATAATTTCGAGATCTGCGGCGAACTATATCGGATAGGGCACCTGATGATTGGGGAGGTTGAGGGACGCCGGTCCTGTATATGGGGATCGATCTCAGAATTGTGCGCTAACGCGGCCGTCGGGTGTAAGCGTGATCGGGGACAACCGAATGCTGTTGGAGCGAGTCAGCGTCCGGAGTTTTATGGGGAGCGTGGTGATGGCCAGAGCCGCTCGGATCCTGGTGCTGGCGGGGGGCTTGATTGGTACATGGTTCCACCCTGCTGCCGAGGCCATAAACCATCCACCTGATCTGACGGAGCTTACGCTCGAGCAGTTGATGAGCATCGAGATTACGTCAGCTTCCAAGAAGGAGGAGCGGTTGTGGGAGAGTGCTGCGGCTGTCTTTGTCATTACCGGAGAGGATATCCGCCGAGCAGGTGTCACGAGCATCCCGGAAGCGCTGCGCTTGGCGCCGGGCGTTGAGGTCGCGCAGATCAATGCTCACCGATGGGCCATTTCCACTCGCGGGTTCAACAACGCCTTTGCGAACAAACTTCTGGTCCTCATAGATGGACGGAGCGTCTACACGCCGCTGTTCGCCGGGGTCTTCTGGGACGTGCAGGACACCCTCCTCGAGGATATCGACCGGATCGAGGTCATCCGCGGACCTGGCGGGACCCTCTGGGGCGCCAATGCGGTCAACGGCGTCATCAATATCATCACCAAACATGCCAGGGCGACTCAAGGAGGCTACATCGAGACTGGCGGAGGGAACGAGGAGCGTGGGTTCGTGGGGACGCGCTACGGTGGCAAGGTGGGAGACGATCTCTTCTACCGGGGCTACTTCAAGTATGCGAATCGCGATAACCTGGTAACCGCCAGCGGCCTTGGGGCGAACGATGACTGGAGGGCGTACCGGGGCGGCTTTCGAATGGACTGGGAGCCTTCCACCCGCGATGCGGTGACGGTTCAGGGCGATCTCTACAAGGGCGATTTCGGCCAGACACTCACGGTTCCCTCGCTCCTGCCCCCCTTCTCAGCCACCTCCGACAACCAGGGTGACTCTGCGGGGGGCAATCTCCTCACCCGCTGGAGGCATCGGACGGCTGATCGTAGGGAAACCACCCTCCAGTTTTACTACGACCGGACCTTTCGCGATGAGTTCCTGAGTCGCGAGACGAGGGATACGGTCGATCTCGACTTTCAGCACCGCTTCCCCATCGGGGTGCGCCACGATCTTATCGGGGGGCTTGACGCGCGCGTGACGATCGATGACTTAACCAATAGCCCCGCGATCACCTTTACGCCGACCCAC
>JAGWQH010000002.1 GCA_028870115.1 Candidatus Methylomirabilota bacterium | reverse complement strand
CGGGAAGCCCAAGGACGGCGCACATGATTCCCTTGTTGAGGTTGGATTCCCACCAGCGCGGGACAATCAGCGGCAGGACTGCAATGGACAGAAGCAACAGGGCGAATGGAGCCACCCAGACCAGCCCAAGCTGATGGCCCAATGGCATCCCACCCTCCTCTGCGGCCGCGGCGGAACCCTGCAGGGCCAAGAGTGCCAGTGTCGTCAATACCGGTATCTTGCGTTGCGTTTCACCATACCAGATTTGATGTGAAAGTCAAAACGCTTCTGGAGTGTGTGGTTGACGGCCCTCTTTTATTTCCGCTCTCAGTACGGTCCACGAGGTTGTTGTGTTATGCTGAGCTTATCGAGGGGTCGAACAGGAGACGGGGGCTTATCGGGCAGACTCCTCAATAAAATAAGGGAATGCAGAGATTTGTCGCTTTACATGGCTCCGCATCAGGATGGCAAAATCGATGAACGGAATCTTCAGAGTCGCTCACCTCTCTGATCTTCATCTCTCTTCGCTGGTTGACGTCAAGATCCGCGATCTTCTGAACAAGCGCGCGCTCGGTTATCTGTCCTGGTGGCTCCGGCGTCGTCGCGAGAACGCTCCTGAGGTCTTAGCTGCCCTGCTTCACGATCTGAAAGGGCTGACGCTGGACCATGTCGTGATTACGGGTGATCTGACCCATATTGGCCTCCCCGATGAATTTCGACAAGCCCGACAATGGCTGGAGACTCTTGGTTTACCGACCGACGTGACCGTTGTTCCGGGTAACCACGATGCATACGTCCGCACCCCGTGGGCAGACACCTTCGCCCTGTGGACGCCCTATATGGCCTCCGATCCGGGACTGCAGGTCGAAGGACAGCAGATCTCGGATCGTTCATTCTTTCCCAGTGTACGTGTACGCGGGCATACCGCTCTGATTGGAGTGACCTCCGCACACCCGTCCGCACCCTTTTTCGCCACCGGAAGCCTGGGCGCCGCACAGATAAACAGACTCGGCGACATCCTCGATCTCACCCGCCAACGGGGCCTGTTCAGAATCCTCCTCATCCACCATCCTCCTACGGCGGCCATGGTCGGGTGGCGGAAACGACTCACCGACGGGGCCACGTTGAGGGCCCTTCTTGCTCGGCACGGCGTGGAGATGATTTTGCACGGACACACCCACCGTTCTTCCGTGGTGTACCTTCCTGACGTGGGAGGTACGATCCCCATTATGGGTGTCCCTTCTGCCTCCGCTCGCGGTTCGGAGCCGGAGCAGCATGCGGGGTATCATATCTACGAGGTGCGTCCGTCGTCTCACGGATGGGAGGTCCGAACGTCGGTGCGCGGTTACTCCCCCGGGAACCGCTGTTTTGTTGCCAGGAATCAACGGGTGATAACGGTGCCCGGCTCGGTGACGGGCTCACTGTACACTCCAGTCCACCCACACAGTCACCCCGCTCAACACGGCCAGCGAGCCTAATATAGTCAGTGCCGCGTTCAGATGGCTGAAGGCTTCGCCCCGCCCTGAAAGTCTTTGAGGTTTTTTGGACGGCAACGAACATTTCCGCAAGGACACCCTTCGGCATCATCGAGGTTCCGGCACATCCGGGAGGTGACGTTGTCGATCCGCTACCATCCGGTGCGGCGATCCAGGGTCCGGTATTGGATCGCCGCAGCCAGATGATCGGTTCGGATCGTCTCGTGG
>JAGWQH010000001.1 GCA_028870115.1 Candidatus Methylomirabilota bacterium | reverse complement strand
TTGCCATGGTTTCTACCCTCCTAACGACTTCGTCACTCGTCCCTTGACGCTGAACATTATTTCTTAGCGTATCACGCCTGTATCCCCACCGCCAGCACCTCATTTACTATCGGTGGGGCGGAGAGGCGGAAAAGGGACGACGGTGACGTCAAACAGCCGCCGATCTCGATCATGGGCTTGGGCTTGAGGTGGGTTTCCTCGGAGATGCGGGTGCCGAGACCACCAGCGAGGATCACGAGTTTCATGGGTTGATCGCGTCGATTGCGTCATTGCGTTGATAGCGTTCATCGCGTTAGTTGCGTAAGCCGAGTGAGAGGAGCGGGACGAGCGAGACTACACTGAAAACCAAGGGCATTCGTACTCAACTTACATTCCAGCGATGGGTCAAAACCAGGAGATAGTCGGCAAATGCGGGCGGGTGGTATATGTAGGCGAAAGCACCTCTGTCTCTCATTCCACCAGCCACTCCTCTCTGGTGAGGCCAGCGCGGCGGAGGATTCGCTGCAGTAGGTTCACCCCGATCTCCCGTCGATGGGGATTGGGCAGTGTCACGACGATGTCACCCCGTACCATGTATGGATGCTTTCCGCCTTCAAGGGGTCCCTCGAAACCCAATCGACGCAAGCCCCGAACCATCTCATTCCAGGATACGGGAACGAGTCTAGGCAACCGCCAGCTCGCGAGGCAGATGAAGCTGAGTGTCCCCGAGCGGAGGAATCGGCAGGCTGCGGGCAATGCGGATCATCACCCAGCCTTCTACCACTTCAGCCAAGTGTTGTCGGCACTCCTCCAACGTCTTGCCGCTCGCCCAGACTCCCGGCAGTTCCGTCACCTCGCCATAGTAGGGATCCTCATCTTGGATGAGCTCATAGTGCGCACGGGATAGCGCCGCATCGATGTAGGCACAGATCATTGGACCGCCCTCCTTCACCTTTCGGAATGCCTTGAGGTCGCTTTACACCAATGGTGCGGCAGCCTCTCTGCCATACGGCCTCATGTTTCTCGCTCGCCATGCGTAGTATAGCATGCGACTGTTCCCTCTAGCCATCCACAGTCGCCTGTGAAGGTTCTCGATCTCCACTTCATGTCTAAGGTGACGCCTGCCTGCGCCGCAGTCGCGGGCAGGCAAGTCGTACATGTGAAAGAGGTCGTTGGTTTGAGGTGGGCATCGGTCGCTTCGCTGAGACGGGTGCCGAGACCACCAGCGAGGATCACGAGTTTCATGGGTTGATCGCGTCGATTGCGTCATTGCGTTGATAGCGTTCATTGCGTCTGTCTGGTCGGTTTGCTCTGTGTGATCGATCCAGTCATTTGGTCTGTAACGAAATAGACGGAATGGACGAGAAAGACGGAAGAGACCCAAGATGGTTTGCTGACTTAGCCACAACGACACCTCCTCGATCCGCTTCTGTACCCCTGCGTCGATTTCGTCGACCCGGTCTGTGAGAGCTGAGTGCCGGCTCGATCGGGGTTGGAATGATCATCAACACGGTGCTCTGGCGCATCCGAGATTACGTCACCTCGATGATCTGTTGGGGCACATTGATCTGCGCTTGAACATGGGTCAGCATATCCATGCCAAGGAGGCCGTCAAAGAATTGACCAAAGGGAATCATGACGGCCAGGTCTTCCGGAATCGTACCGAGATATTCCACGGCCACATTCTTGCCGCTGGTCTTTACGAGCTCACGGTAGATTTCGTCTTTGCTGGCGGCATGGGCAATGACGTCACCGTCGACGACGTTTAACTGCTCATCGAGCGTTGTCTACTCAATCAGCACCCACTCGCCAGGATAGCGTTTCTGAATCTCGTCCATCTTCATGCGATGTGCCCCCCCTGCTATCTCTCTCTCAACATCGACAAGAATCTCGATGTGTCCGAACGGCTGTCCTCACGGGAGGATTATACCACGTACTCCTCGTGGCGAACACCATCGACGGTCCGCAGAATACCGCATCCTCGCGTTCATTGAGTCCGTTGAGTCGTCGGGTCTATTGAGTCGATTGGGTCGGGCTGAAGAATCGCGCTGTTGAGGTAGACTTGTCTGCGATGAGGGGCATTACGAAGCGTCTTCGATCGTAACCCGCTTTGTACGGAAATCAATCATCAGTTTCTTGCCTCGCAGCAACCTCGTGCCAAGCAATACATCCCGTGAATCAGAGGCTACGCAAAATACCTCATGAGGCTCTCCGCCAAAATGAATCTTGCCAAAGAATACGCTCTCCCGTATCACCTGACCCGTTGCGATCTCGTATTGCTCAAACCCAAGAAACGTCCAATTTGATTGTTGTAGAATGCGCTTGGGAACGCTGATATAGCCGTTGAACCCCGTGTCCACGACACCCATCGTGCGCACACGCTTCTTGCCGAGATTCGGCACCAATGGAACCTCAGGCTCCTCTTCCGCATTGACTCTTCCTCGAATCATCTATTGCCTGCCATATCGAAACTTGTGTACCATGGGATACCCGATGCGGAAAAAACTAAATACCTTCCCGGGAAAGCGAGCCCTGGCTTCCTTCGCAACTACGACCTCATCATCCCCAAGAATGTGCTGGCCCGACTCTGCCTCAATCGCCAGGATTTTCCCCTTATGTTTCTTCCCTAATCGCGCATTCAGCTTCTTGAATACACGTTCGCCTTCGTCGAACAAGCTATCCTTATCGACAACGCGAATGTGAGTCTCTGCTTTCATGTTCCTCCGCCCTCAATCATTTCATGGATGGCCTGTTGTGCATTCAGAACTCAATTCCATAAACTGTTCCATCTGGAGGGTGGCAAAAAAGCCGATCAGACCGTAGGCCTCCATGCCAAGGAACTTGATATACAAGGGCACGAAGACCAGTCCCATGAGCATGGACCAGCCGCGGCCCAGCGTGTTGGCTATGATATTGCGCTTTACCATTTCTTGGCCATATCAGCGGACCCGCTTCAGATAGCCGTCCGGGGCGACGGTGATGAGCAGTTTGTGCTCAATGCTCTTATCAATCTCGAATTATCGAACGTCAGAGCCTGTCCGGCAAACCTCCGTTCATGCTTCGACAGGCTCAGCACGAACGGGAAAAGG